>JBBRHK010000013.1:0-16324 GCA_038222815.1 Chitinophagales bacterium | reverse complement strand
TAGTGTTTTAGCAGCGGTAAAAGCCGGAGCTAATTTTCAGATGCTTGCACTGCAGTACTCAGATGATCAAAGTAATAAATTAAAGGGCGGAGACCTTGGAACGTTTAGTTACGGGCAAATGGTACCAGAGTTTAACGATTACGTATTTAGCAAGCCTGTAGGCGAGTTTGGTGTGGTACAAACAAGTTTTGGTTATCATATTCTTGCTGTAACTAAGCAAACTAATTTTCAGCCGGCGTATAAAGTAGCGTTCCTTGCGAAAGATATTATTCCTGCAGATGCTACTATTAATGCGGCTAATGCAGCAGCAACTAAAGCGTCTACACAAAAAAATACAGCCGAATTGTTGAAATATGCAACCTCGAATGGTCTAGGTATTACAAAAGAACCTACATTGATTAGAGAAAATGATTATCAAGTGGGTGCACTTGTAGATGCTCGTCAGCTAGTACAATGGGCATTTAAAGCTAAGGCAGGTGATGTGAGTGAGCCATTTAGCATCAATGATCAGTTTGTAGTGGCTACTGTAGATAAGGTGGAAAAAGAAGGATTACAAGATGCAGAGACTGCAAGATCTGGCGCAGAACCTATTATTATAAAGCAAAAGAAAGCTGCAATCATTATAGAAAAATTGGGAGCTAACCCAACTGTAGAAGCTGCTGCACAAAAATATGGTGTACAGGTTGCTAGCGCAGGTGCAGATAGTACCATTACTATGAATGCACAAATGGTGAATGGAATAGGTATAGAGCCAAAGCTTGTAGGGGCTGCTTTCAATAAGAATTATATAGGCAAAGCTACTCCAGCTATTGAGGGTACGAATGGTGTATACGTGGCTAAAGTAATAGCAGTATCTTCAAAGGCGCCAATGACTGCTGAGGAAGCAGAGCAATTTATAACATCAAAAAAATCTGCCTTAAAATCACAAATGAACGCTTGGTTTGAAGGATTGAAATCTCAAGCAGATATTAAAGACAAGAGAAGTAAGTACTTTTAAAAACTTGTCATAAGATTGTATTAAAAATGCCGGCGCTGTTGAAGCCCGGCATTTTTAGTTTAAATTTGCAAAATGGAAGAGGTTTTTGTAAATAAAGTAGCAGAAAGCGGTATAATTACTGTATCGCCAGAGGATTATTTACCTAAGGTAGATCTTGTGAGTTTTGATGTGAAGGACTATTTATTTATGGGGTTGATTCTCAAAGAGAAGGATTTTAGACAAGCCTTAAAGGAGCTAGACAAATCTGTTTTTCAGGATAAAATTGTTGCCTTGTACTGCAGTGCAGATGCCATTGTACCTATGTGGGCATATATGCTAGTAGTAGCTAGTCTAAAAGATGTAGCCGCAAATATCATTTATGGTGATGCAGATGCAGTAAGAGAGAGCCTTACTAAATCTGCCATAGCAGGTATCAATATTTCTGATTATGTAGATAGCAGGATTGTAATCAAAGGCTGTGGCGAATTACCTATACCAGAATCGGTGTATATGGAACTGACAAAAGCATTTTTGCCAGTAGCAAAAAGTATTATGTACGGGGAACCTTGTAGCACTGTGCCAGTTTATAAGAAACCCAAATTATAATTTTGTATTTTCACCACATATAATCATACCATAACCAGTATAATTTTTGAAAAAATTTCTTGCTTTATTTTTATTCATTTTATTTGCCAGTATAGCTTTGCCTGTGCGTGGAGCAGATAGTTTTAATAATAATATCGTAGAAGAAGAGATTGTAGCCAAGAAAAAACTAATGACCAATGGTTATGAAACCTTTCATTTTGGTGAAGAATTTTTGTCGTCCTCATTAGTACCAACTGCTCGTTGCCAATATGTAGTAGCAGCCTTGGCAAATCCTTTCTTGGCAGTGCCAGGTCAGCCCCCAAATGATAGGATGTAGTTAAAAAATAAACCATCTGTTTTCATTTCAATTTAGTTTTTTATGTCTTTATCATTGAAGCATGTAGGGAAAGATATTCCTGCTGCGATTGTAGTATTCCTCATAGCCATTCCTTTATGCTTAGGCATAGCTGTGGCAAGTAAAGTGGATCCCTTTTCTGGTCTTATTGCTGGTATTATAGGCGGTATCGTCGTGGGTTTTATTAGTAAAAGTCCTTTGAGTGTGAGTGGCCCTGCTGCAGGACTTACAGCTATTGTAGCCGGTGCTGTTGTGGCTTTACCAAGTCTCGAAGCATTTTTTATGGCAGCGGTCTTAGCTGGTGTAATGCAAATTACTATGGGTATTTTTAAGATGGGGGTGATAGGAGATTACGTGCCCAATTCTGTCATTAAAGGAATGCTCGCCGCGATAGGAATAATACTTATCCTAAAGCAGATTCCCTATATGGTAGGCTTTAATACGAGTTACGAGGGCGATGACTCTTTTATAGAAGCATCTGGCGAGAATACATTTTCTTCTTTGATTAATTCCTTAAATCATCTTACCCCTACGGCCTTAGTAATTGGAATTATTGGGTTATTAATACTTATAATATTTGAGCGCCCTTGGTTTAAGTCAAAAAAAATATTTAACGTACTAAGTGGTCCACTTGTAGCAGTAATAGTAGCTGTAGTTATAAATCAGCTCATAGGTGATATAGAGCATCCGCTTACCGCAAGAGATGCGCAACTCGTGAGCATTCCTGAAGCTAAATCCTTTCTAGACTTTATATCATTTTTTAAGTTGCCTGATTTTGCAGCTGTTGGGAACTTTAATGTATGGGTAGTTGCCGTTACGCTTGCACTTGTCGCTTCGTTAGAAACACTTTTAAGTATCGAGGCAGTGGATAAACTTGATGACCTTAAAAGAGTAACCCCCACTAATAGAGAGCTTATAGCGCAGGGAACAGGAAATATTGTAAGTGGACTCATAGGTGGCCTACCTATAACTAGTGTGATTGTACGAAGTAGTGCCAATAAAAATGCTGGTGCGCACTCTAAACTAAGTGCAATTTTACATGGGGTATTTATAATAGGATTCGTTATAGTATCACCAAAAATACTCAATCTTATTCCACTCGCAGCATTGGGAGCTATCCTTGTGTTTACAGGATACAAGCTTGCCAAAATTGGAATATTCAAAGAGTATTATCAAAAGGGTTGGGATCAGTTTATGCCATTCATTATTACAGTGGTAGCCATCGTTTTTACTGATTTGTTAAAAGGGGTGCTCATTGGAATAGCAGTTGGTATATTTTTTATCATTAGAAGTAACTTCAGAACGGCACTTTTATATACGGTTGACGGCAATAATTACCTAATACGTTTCAAGAAAGATATTTCTTTTTTCAGTAAGCCAAGGTTGAAATCTCTGCTCAATAAAATTCCAGACAATTCTAGTCTGTCTATTGATATGAGTAAGTCTGAGTTTATAGATAAAGATATAATAGATACTGTAAATGAATTTATGGTAGGATCTGAATCGAGGAATATTACAGTTAGCACTACTAGATCGATGTTTAATGAAAGTGCTTCTATAAAAGCTAAAAGAAAGAATTACGAAGACGATAGCGCACATTAAATTAAAAAAAACATTCATTATTTCCTTTAAATAGGAAACTAAAAAATAAAATATGAAAGCATACGAAAAATTATTATTGGAGAATAAGGCCTGGGCTAAGCAACAAAAAGAAGTAGATCCCGATTTTTTTAATAGACTAGCTAAACAGCAAGCACCCAAATTTTTATGGATAGGATGTAGTGATAGTAGAGTGCCTGCAGATAAAATTACAGGTACAGAACCCGGAGAAATATTTGTGCATAGAAATATTGCTAATCTTGTAGTTAATACAGATATCAATCTCCTTAGTGTGTTGCAATACTCAGTAGAAGTGCTCAAAGTAGAGCATATCATAGTATGCGGACACTACGGCTGTGGCGGTGTAAAGGCGGCTATGGGTAATACGCACCTTGGTATAATAAACCATTGGCTTAAAGAGATAAAGGATGTGTATCGTATGCATAGAGACGAGGTAGAAGGGATACCCGACGAAGAAAGTAAATTCAACAGAATGGTGGAGCTGAATGTAAAAGAGCAGATATTCAATTTGGCTAAAACGTCTATTGTTCAAAATGCGTGGAAGAATGAGCAAAGACCACAGCTCCACGGATGGGTGTACGGTCTTAATAATGGACTAATAAAGCCGATTCAAGAAATGGATCACAATACAGAAATGGATAGCCTTTATAAGTATGATAACTTATAAAATACATCAGTAAAATATAATAGCCCTTGCATTCAATTTGCAAGGGCTATTTTTTTGTAAAGTTATGGAATGGAAACTGTGGTGAAAGTGGGTCAAATTACGCTTCTGCTGTCAAGTCTTGAAACTAAAGAAACTTGTTACTTAAACGAACTGTGGCATCACTCACCACTTACAATTTAGCACTCACCACTACATATAAATCCTATCAATACTCTCCTTATACTTCTCCATTATTACCTTTCTTTTCAAGCTTAGCTTTGGTGTCATTTCTCCGCTAATGATGCTCCATTCTTCTGGTAGAAGCTCAATTCTTTTTACTTGCTCTACTTGGTTAAAGTCTTTATTCTTTTCTTCTATTAATTCTTTAAAGAGTTGTAAAACTTCCGGTTTTTTTATTAACTCTTGGTGGCTATTATATTTTATATCATTAGTATTTGCCCAGTCATTCAGCTTTACGAATGATGGTATAACCAAGGCGCCTACAAATTTTTGATCAGCCCCTACCACCATAATTTGTTCTATGAATGGCGACTCTTTCATTTTGTTTTCTATAACCTGAGGAGCAACATACTTACCACCGCTGGTTTTAAACAGCTCTTTCTTTCTGTCTGTAATTTTTAAGAATTTTTCGTTTTCATATACGCCTATATCCCCCGTGTGCAACCAGCCGTCTATTATTACTTCATCAGTAAGATCTTGGCGCTTGTAGTAGCCCATCATCACGCTAGGGCCTTTTACACAGATTTCTCCATCTGCCTCTAGCTTTACTTCTTGGTTTACAATAACAGGGCCTACGGTGCCAAATTTTCTTCTGCCTTCCCCTTTACAATTCACACTTATAACAGGGCTGTTTTCTGTAGGGCCATAGCCTTCAAAGATTGGAATACCAGCTGCTGTAAAAATTCTAATAAGTCTTACCTGACAGGCAGCACCACCAGTTACTACAAAATCTATTTGCCCGCCTAACGCTTCTCGCCATTTACTAAAAACAAGCTTGTTAGCAATGGATAATTGTATCCTGTAAAAAAGACTACCCTTCTTCTCACTGTCATAGTTATTGGCTACCTGCAGCGACCAGTCAAATAATTTTCTTTTGATGCCGCTAAGTTCTGCGCCCTTTCCTTCTATCTTCTCGTACATTTTTTCTAAGAGACGTGGTACCGTTGTAAAAATATGGGGTTGTACTTCTTTTAGATTTTCTCCAATTGTTTCTAGGCTCTCTGCATAATAGATTGCATTATCGCAATGCAAATAGATATAGGTAACCATTCGCTCAAAAATATGATTGAGCGGAAGAAAACTTAACGCCCTTCCTTCGGGATTTTTTTCAAAAGGAAAACTTTCCACACTGTTTATTACATTACTAGCGATATTTCTATGGCTAAGCATCACACCTTTGGGAGTGCCTGTAGTGCCAGATGTATATATGATAGTAGCACAACTTTTAGCATCTATCTTTTCTCTTATTTGATGTACATTTTGTATGGCATCGGCATCAATATTTTTAGATAGGTCTTTCCAATAAATACTTCCTTCTATTTTATCGAAACTAATGATATCCTTTACCACTGGTAATTGTGGAAGAATACCTTTTATTTTCTCAAAAATGTCTTGTCCAGATACAAATACATATTGTACTGCTGCGTCATTAAAAATGAACTCTATTTCTTTTTCATTAGTAGTGGGATAGATAGGGCAGAGTGCTACGCCTATTTGCTGGCAGGCTAAGTCTAAGATTAGCCACTCAGGCCTATTCTTGCTGATGACAGCCACTTTCATTTGTTCTTCTAGCGGTCTGGGGCTATTACCTAATCCAAGTGCTAGTAGACCTGCACTTAATTCATCTACGCTCGTTGCTACTTCTCTCACAGTCATTCCTGTCCATTCGCTGTTTTCTTTAGCGTATAACATTCCCTTATCAGGATATTTTTCTAACTGGCGAAGTAAAAAATCAAACAATCTTACATTATCATATGGCATCATAATCATGAAGGGGTTTATCGCTGTAAGCTATTCAAATTTCTACCACCCACAGCAGCATTAAAAATAATGTTTTTAACATAAAAAAGCGCAGACCATTTTAAAATGATTTGCGCTTTTCTAAAAGTCTGTTTTATTATTTCTTTGTAGAGCTTAAAGCTATTTTGATATTCACTGTTTTGCTTATTACCCAGTCTTGTGGGTTATTAGGGCCTTTATAATTCATTTCCCACTCTGTACGATCTATGTTGAAGTCTGCCATTGCTGTTGCAGAAGTAGCATCTACAGTAACTTTTGCAGGGAATGATACACTCTTAGTCTTATCTTTTAAAGTAAGGTTACCAGTAAGCTTGTGCGTAGCTCCTTCTACCATAGATACATTAGCAGAGTCTGCCACAAATGGCTCCACACCTGTAATAACGAATGATGCTGTAGGAAATTTCTCTACATCAAAGAAATCTGGACTTTTTAAATGTCCTTCAATCTTTGCTTGGTTCTCTGGATCGGCAGCTAGGTCTGTATTTTTAAGACTAGCAACGTTAATGGTAAAATTACCACCAGTTACATTATTGTCTTTTACTAATAAATTACCAGCAGAGATTGCAAATAGACCAGTATGACTTCCACCTGGCTTTGTGCCAGTCCAAGTAACTGTACTGCTACTATCTACAGCATAAGGCGTACCTTCTGCTGCTACTACTGTTTTTTCTTCTCCCGTTGTGGCCTTATCTCCTTCTGGAGCATTACAAGCCGTAAATGCTAATACTACTATAGCTAAGCCTAAAAATTGTTTCATCGTTTTAAGATTTTTTGCGAATATATGTATTAGTGTTTAAACATTGAAAAAATTATTTTTATTTGTAGTACTGATTGGCTGGCTGCTTATATATTCTACTTCTTTGCAGTGCAACCAAGTCTGCGTATTCCTGCTTGTGCAAGTTCGTATAGTTTTGGAAAGCTTTTAGGTTTTCTACGCTACCTACTAGCCACTGATCGTACACTTCAAAAAGGCCGGTTTGTAAGAGGTCTTTCTGAATATCAAATAACTTGAAAGGGAATTTTTCTTGATTCTTAGATGCGTACCAATCTAAAATAAATCTTGTGCGAACCATCGTTAGGATTTCTGTTGTAATGCCATAGTTCACCACATTCTTCTGCTTATTCATCGTTGTAGCAAAGGCTTGCTCGAATTCATTCTTACTTTTAAGATTTTCTGTAAAGTCATTATTGGAGAATAGTTTCTTGTAGCCATCAAGAATAATATTTTTTATTTCTGCGGTTCTTTGGCCAAAAGGCTCTAGGTTAGCAAATATTTCTCCGTAAATAATTGTCCAAATAGGATCAGCTTTTAGAAAATAAAATTTAGAAGCATTGAAATAATTTTTGCTGTAGCTAGGATCTGTTTCTATTCCTTTTTCCCACTGCTTTATAGCAGATTCGTCTTTTTTCCCCATTAATACTTCGCCATATTCGCAATACAAAGGGCCGCTATTAGGAAATTGTTTGATGCCTTTTTTATAAATTTTCTCTGCTTCTTTTACATTGGCATCTGCCAGGTATATGTTTCCAGCTATTTGAAAACATTGGTCATCTGCTTGGTCGCTATCCAATACTTTTTTGATAAGAGGAAGTGCTTTATCATTTTGCTTAAGAATATTATATACCAGGGCTAGATCCTTGGTGACGCTCATATTATTAGGCTCCAAGTCCATTGCTCTATTGAGTACGAGCACAGCATTGGCATAGTCGCCCTGTTGTAAAAACTTACTTGCCGTAGCTTGTAATTCTCTGGCAGATTGTGCAAAAGATAAAAGACTGGTGAATACTATAATAAGTAGGAGAGCCCATTTTTTCATAAGCCGTAAAGTTATAAGAATATAATTGTGTACAGCACTCAGCTCAAATAACAAAAAGATAAAGATTACCTAAAAAATTTACCCCTCCTCGCCTCTCTCTACTAGCAAGTGTGTAAGCAAGCCATCTCTGAGCTTTGGTTCAAACCAAGTACTCTTTGGAGGCATCACTTCGCCAGAATCTGCTACTGCAAACAACTGATCAATACTTACAGGATAAAAACTAAATGCGGCTGCAAAATCTTTAGAATCCACGAGTTTTACTAGAGCGTTTATTCCTCTTATTCCACCTACGAAATCTATTCGATCATCCGTTCTTTGGTCAGTGATATTAAATATTGGAGTAAGAATGTTGTCTTGAAAAATACTGATGTCTAAAACGCCAACCGCATCTGTGGCAAAACTTCCTGCCTTAGCTTCTAATGAGTACCAATGCTTGTCTACATACATTCCTATTTGCTGAGGCTTGGTAGGCTTTACTTCATTGGCCGAAGGACTTACATCAAATTTTTCTTGAAGCATCTTCATTATTTCTTCTACACTATGTCCATTCAAATCCTTTATTACTCTGTTATAATCTAGTATCCTTAATTGGTTGCTAGGAAATAAAGTAGTGAGAAAATAGCTCGCTGATGCTGGTGCATTCTCGCCCATGTGAGCTCTAACCTTTGCGGCAGAAGCTGCCCTATGGTGCCCATCTGCAATGTAAGAAGCTTCTATTTTTCTCTTAAATAAGATCGTAATTTTTTCTATCGTAGCATCATCACTTACAATCCAAATGCTGTGCGAAATACCATCATCTGCTATAAATTCGTATTGTGGACTCTTCTCTGTTTGCCATTTTAATATTAAGGCATCTATCTCCTCATCATTTTTATAAGCAAGAAAAACGTTTCCTGTCTGTGCACCTATTGCAGCCATATGATTTATACGATCTTGCTCTTTCTGCGGACGAGTAAACTCGTGCTTCTTAATCAATCCATTTTCATAATCGTCTACACTACTCACGCATACGAGACCAGTTTGAGGTATGCCATCCATCACCAATTTATAGATGTAGTAGCAAGGCTTATTTTCTAAAAATAAATTTCCTTTACTGATGAATGCATCTAGGTTTTCTTTGGCAGCTTCATACACAGCTTTATCGTAAGAGTCGATACTATCTGGTAGTCCGAGTTCACTTTTCGTGATATGTAAAAAAGAGTGTGGGTTACCTTGTGCCTCTACCTTTGCCTCTTTTCTATTCAAGACATCGTACGGTCGGCTTGCGATTGCTTTTGCCAATTGTGCCTGCGGTCTTAATGCTTTGAATGGAGCTATAGTTATCATCTTATAAAACTGTTTGTACTTGTGCTTAATTATACCTTAATTTAATTAAGGGCTGCAAATATAGCAAACAGCCCGCGGTCCTAGCGATTAAATTAGCGTAAAAAAATGTTATAGCTAGCGCTTAAATGGAGGCTTCAAACTCATTCATTACAAGGATGAGGTATTCTACAGAGCTTAGGGGCATGGCATTGTAAAGGGAAGCTCTAAAAGCGCCTGCCAATCTATGACCAGCAATACCCACTATGCTTTTAGCTACTGCAAGCTCAAGGAAAGCTGCTTCGTGGCTACTATCTGTACATTTAAAGCAGATATTCATCATGCTTCTGTCCTCTTTAGCAACCGTTCCTTCAAAAATAGTACTAGCGTCGAGGTAGCTGTATAATAGTTCTGCTTTGATTTTGTTTTGTGCCTCCATCGCTGCAATACCGCCATTGGCTTTAATCCATCTAAGCACTAGCAGACATACATAAATATTAAAAACTGGAGGCGTATTGAGTAGATTACCTTCTTCGATATGTTTGTTATAATCGAGAATTGTTGGTATCGCTCGTTTAGTTTTTCCTAAAATATTCTTATTTACAACTACAAGGGTCACTCCTGCTGCACCAAGGTTTTTTTGAGCACCTGCGTAAATGATGCCGTAGGAATTAAAGGGCATCGTTCTGCTAAAAATATCGCTACTCATATCTACCACTAAGTTGTGACTTGTAACAGGAATGCTTTTCCATTGTGTCCCATAAATAGTATTGTTGGAGGTGATGTGTAAATATTTTGCGTCGTGTGGTACTGCAAAGTCTTTAGGAATAGAAGTGTAGCCGTTTTCCTTACCACTACATACTACTTCTGCTTTGCCAAAATTAGCAGCCTCTTTAATCGCTTTTTGTCCCCACACCCCAGTATCAGCAAAGGCGGCGCAATCTTTTGGGTCTAGCAAATTAAAAGGAACTTGCATAAATTGAGTGCTTGCACCTCCGTGTAAAAAAAGCACCTCTTGTTCGTCTTTGAGGTCCAATAATTCTCTCACAAGTAACCTTGCTTCTGTGAGGATATTTACAAATGCCGGCGTGCGATGACCAATCTCTAATAACGAAAGTCCTGTGCCATTATAGTCAATAACTGCCGCCGCAGCCTGCGTAAAAACCTCATCCGGAAGAATCGCTGGACCAGAGTTAAAATTGTGCACTTTTGAGAAAGCCATTTCATAAATTTTTGAATGTGCAAATGTAGGGCGATTTTTTTTAGGGTTGCAGTGGGAGAGAAGGGAAAAGTATTGCCGAAATGCAAGCGGTGAATAGGATATAACCATGTCTTTAATAGATGGTTTGCTAAATCAAAAATGTTTACATTATTGCTGGGAAGCTGGGAACAAGATACTTTTAAAAACTCGTACCAGTTCGCCGCGGCGAATGCAGAGACGCCTTGGGAACAGTTGTCAGTTGTAAATGGTGAATTGTGAGTTTTTTTAATTTGGTGGTATTGATAAAAAATAACGTATTCTATATTTAATTAGACTAGTCCCAATACCTATTGAGAATCACAGGTGCACAAAAGTCAGAAGTTACAAACCTTTAAAAACTCGTACCAATTCGCCGCGGCGAATGCAGAGACGCCTTGAAAGATAGGCTTTTGCGATAGCAAAAGGAGGCGCAATGACCGCAGGGCATATTGCGCCGTCCTATATTTCACAGCGTCGGCGCAAATACGATGCCCAGCGGCAAAGAGCGATTACAAGAGGATGAAGAGAATGCTGTTATGGTGGAGCTAAAACAATTACAAATTAAATGTTGTCATTTACTAGCCCATTGTAAAAAAATTAAAAGATAAATTTTATTACCTATCTCGTAAACACCCCTCCATCACAAATAAGTATCTTCGCCACCCTCAAACAAACGAACGTATTGTCTTTGTCTAATCTTCTAAATATTGCACTGGTAGGAAACCCAAATAGTGGTAAGTCCTCGCTATTCAATGTCCTTACTGGCTTAAATCAGCAAGTGGGTAATTTTCCAGGCGTTACTGTTGATAAGAAAGTAGGGAAATCTACTATAAGTGATAAGCATAAGGTTAATATAATTGACTTACCCGGAACGTACAGCCTTTATCCCAAAAGGGAAGATGAGTGGGTAGCGTATAATGTATTAATGATGCAAGACGCTACGGTACAGCCAGATATCGTTTTGCTGGTAGCAGATGCGAGCAGCCTAAAACGGAACTTGCTTTTTTGTTCTCAAATAATAGATTTAAAAATTCCTGTTGTAGTGGCTTTGACGATGACTGACATTGCAGCGAATAAGGGAATAAAAATTGATATGGCTGGGCTAGAAAGAGAGCTTGGAGTTCCCATCGTTGCCATCAACCCAAGAAAAGGAAAGGGCATAACTGCATTAAAGAAAGTTATAGAAACTAGAATTGAAACTTTAGATGAAGTTCCGGTTGCAGATTTCATTAATCTAGATAAAATTGCTGGAAAATATATAGATAATGTGCAACAATTATTACCAGAGAGTAGTAATTATGTAGCGCTGCAACACCTGATAAATTATGAGCAGCTTTCATTACCAAAAACGTTATGTGCTGCTTTGCAAAAAGCTAATGAGGTGGATGGTTTTAACTCTACCAGAACACAAGCAGAGGAGATAATGGAGCGATATCATCGTATAAAATCGGTGATGAGTAAGACAGTAGTGGAAGCAGATCCATTGAAGAAAGCAATTCGTACAGAAAAGCTCGACAATATTTTATTACACAGATTTTGGGGCTATGCCATACTAATCGCTGTTTTACTTTTACTTTTTCAATCTGTTTTTTGGGTGGCGCAGTTTCCTATGGATGCCATTGAGTGGAGCTTTAGTCAATTGTCTTCTTGGATTACAGAAGTCTTGCCCACTGGCTGGTTCAGCGATTTATTTGTGAATGGAATTGTGGCAGGGCTGAGTGGCATATTTATTTTCGTACCACAGATAATGATTTTATTTGGACTCATTACCCTGTTAGAGGATACCGGTTATATGGCAAGAATCAGCTTTCTTACAGATAAGCTAATGCGTAAAGTAGGGCTAAATGGAAAAAGCGTTATGCCTATGATTAGTGGATTTGCTTGTGCCGTTCCTGCTATAATGAGCGCAAGAAATATTGAGAATAAGAAGGAAAGGTTGCTTACCATTATGGTCACTCCATTGATGAGTTGTAGTGCAAGATTGCCTGTTTATATTATTCTTACTTCACTTATAATTCCTTCAAAATTAATTTTTGGATTTATCAGTATTCAGGGGTTAGTGCTGATGGCATTATATCTATTGGGTACTGTGCTAGCGCTGCTCGTAGCGTGGATAATGAAGTTTTTTATAAAGAGTACAGAGAAGAGTTATTTTATTTTGGAGCTACCCACTTACAGAAGTCCAAGGTGGAAAAATGCACTGCAAACAATGATTCAAAAAGCAAAAATTTTTGTATTCGAAGCTGGTAAAGTAATTATGATTATTAGTTTACTCTTGTGGGTATTGAGTAGCTATGGACCACCACAAAAAATGAATGCGGTACGAGCAGAATATGCTTCATTACTGTCTGCCCCAAATGCAGACTCTGCTCAAATAATAAAGATGCAGAACACAGCTCTGTTAGAAAATTCTTTTGCAGGTCATTTAGGTAAAGCGATTGAGCCAGCGATAAAGCCGCTTGGTTACGATTGGAAGATTGGAATAGCATTGATTACTTCTTTCGCAGCCAGAGAAGTTTTTGTAGGCACAATGGCTACGCTGTATAGCGTGGGCGATAGTGATGATTCAAATAATAGTACACTTAGAGAAAAAATGGCTGCCGCTACTTGGCCCGATGGTAGGAAAATTTACACCCTTGCAGCCGGGCTTTCTCTGCTTATTTTCTACGTCATCGCTATGCAGTGTATGAGTACACTTGCCATTGTAAAACGTGAAACTAAATCTTGGAAATGGCCTATCATTCAGCTTATATACCTCACGGTATTGGCTTATGTATTGGCTTGGGTAACCTTCCTTATTTTTAAGTAGCCGGTAGAAACTTCATAGAAATACTATTCACACAATGCCTAGTATTTTTATCCGTCATTCTTTCTCCTACAAACACGTGGCCTAAATGTCCTTGGCAATTGCTACAAATGATTTCAGTTCTGCTGCCATCAGCATCAGGCACTTTAGTAACGGCTCCTGCTATCTCATCATCAAAACTTGGCCAGCCGCAGCGACTATCAAATTTATCTTTACTCTCATACAGCGGCGCATTGCACTGCCTGCATATATACGTGCCTTCAACCTTATTATCTGTGTATTCTCCTACATAAGGACGCTCTGTTCCTTTCTGTAAGATGACGTATTCTTCTTCTTTTGTGAGTTTGTTGAGTTCCATATTTTTAGTTTGTTAGATTGTATTTATCTCTTGCTTCCAATTTCGTACCAATTACTTTTTTGCGTCCCCAAATTAGATAGGTGATAAATCCAATTGTACTAATAAATATAAAAGCCACCGTCCACATTATTTTCTCTGTATTATCTATTCTTTTGCTTTGCCACACTTCATATAAGCCTGCGACGATAGAAGCTACATACAAAATCAATGCTATCGTAAGGGAGCTATCTCCCCAAGCCTGATGTGTAATTTTCGCCCAAGTAACCACTGGTATCGCTATGATAGTTAATATCATAATCAGCGGCAAAATTTTCCTAAACATTTTAATTGAATTAAATAAAAACTATTTCGCAAACTAAAAGACCATTCTAAATTTAAAAAACTCACAACTCACCATTCACAACTCACCACTATTCTGTTACCGCCAAGTTCATTTCCCCAATATACTCCATAATCTTATCCTTACCTCTTTTCTTAGTAGCACTCGTTACAAAATGTTGAGGTAGGAACATCCAAGTTTTACGCATAGCATTCAAGAAATCTTTTACATTCTTACTCACGATAGTTTGTTTCTCTTTATCACTTTTAGTAAATACAAGACTAAAAGGAATCTCCCATTTCTTAAGGTTTTCCAAAAATTGTAAATCTATTTTTTGTGGCGAATGTCGGCTATCGATTAACACAAATACTTGGGTAAGGTTTTCTCTATTGCGCAAGTATTGTTCTATCATTTGCTCCCATTTCCTACGGCTGCTCAAGCTCACCTTTGCAAAGCCATAGCCGGGTAAATCTACCAAGTACCAATCTTGAGTAATAGCTTTATGCTCTTCCGTAGCTGCTGTGGTAGTAACTAGATCAAAGTGGTTAATCAATTGTGTCTTGCCGGGAGTGCCACTCGTCTTGGCTAACTTATCATTGTTACAAAGCATATTGATGAGGGAACTCTTGCCCACATTGCTTCTGCCTATAAATGCGTACTCCGGTTTTGTAGGTGCTGGGCACTGGCTTATATTGGCGCTGCTAATGAGATATGCTGCTTTGTGTATAATCATAATTCTTAGAAATAAAGTGCAAAGGTAAACTTAAACTAAGTTTTGGCTGTTATAGGTATCAATATATATTACCTTTGCCCCCATTTATGATGAGTTTTGACCACGATAAAGTAACGCCCCTAGCTGGCAGCACCCTTACAAAGAAAGAGCAAGTTGCTGATATGTTTGACAGCATTGCGCATAAGTACGATTTCTTAAATCGCTTTTTGAGTGCAGGTATAGATAAAGGCTGGAGAAGAAAGGCGTTAAGAGAATTGAAAGGTATAGCGCCACAGAATATACTAGATGTAGCCACAGGTACAGCTGATGTCGCTATTATGGCGGAAAAAATACTCAATCCTACAAAAATTACTGGGATAGATATCAGCGATGGAATGCTAGAAATTGGCAGAAAAAAAATTGCTGATTTGAATCTTTCTAATAAAATTGAGTTAATAAATGGCGATAGCGAACATATTCCATTTGAGGATAATAGCTTTGAAGCTGTAACGGTGGCTTTTGGAGTTAGAAATTTTTCCTATCTTACGGTCGGTCTTGCAGAAATTCTGAGGGTATTGAAGCCGGGAGGGAAATTAGTAGTATTAGAATTCAGCAAGCCACAAGCAACATTAATAAAACCATTTTATAACCTATATATGGAGCATATTGCTCCTTGGTTTGGTAAGCAATTTTCTAAAAATAAAGCTGCTTATCAATACTTAAATGAATCTATAAAAAACTTTCCTGAAGGCGAAAATTTTACTCAAATTTTAAAACAAACGGGCTACTCAGAAGTGCAAAGAAAACCTTTGTCAATGGGGATATGCACCATTTATTGCGGACAAAAATGAGATATGTAATTTTCGTAGCCTTACTGATGCCAATTTTGGCAAAGGCACAATTTAAAGGTAATATTAATCTACCCGACCACGATAGCAAGCGCTTACGTTTTGGTATCAATGTAGGTGGTAACCAATCACATTATAATTTTACACGGCATCCACAATTTCTAGAGCAAGATAGTATCACTGTTGTGGAAAGTATCAATAGTACTGGTATCAACCTTGCTTGGCTGGTAAATGTAAATTTGAGTGAGCACTTGGACTTTAGAACTTATCCGCTCAATTTAACTTTTACTGAAAAAGCCTTTCAATACAAACTAAGGTTTCCCCAAAGAGCCTTTGATGAAGACACCCTTACCACAAAAAAAATTCAAGGTATTTCACTAGCCTTGCCGTTACAAATAAAATTCAGCAGCGATCGAATAGAGAATTTTAAAGTGTATATGATGGCAGGCGTTCGTGGCGAATATGATTTTGCTGCTTCAAAAAAGGCTGTCGGAAACGAACAGCTCATCAAGCTTAATAAATTTGATTATGGTCTAGAAGCTGGTATCGGCTTTCACTTTTACTTCCCAGTATTTGTACTTACCCCCGAGCTAAAAATTAGTTACGGTCTTAGTAATGTACACCAAAGAGACGAAGCGCTCAAATACTCCAATGTGATAGATAAAATAAATTCTAGGAGTGTGTCTTTTTCGTTGACGGT
>JBBRHK010000012.1:0-16387 GCA_038222815.1 Chitinophagales bacterium | reverse complement strand
CGATGCGCCACTATTACCTAAGTTAAATCCTCGTTTTTCCTTTTGTGGAAACATATACATTGCGTTGTAATTATAGGCATATCTAAAACTACCAGCGGTATCTAATATATAACCGCCATAAGTAGTAGGCCTTTTCATTATAAGAAACTCCTGTAAAAAGATACTGTCATTTTTTATATTCGTTATCAGCGCATCTCTACTAGCACCATCTCTGGTGGTGAAGATGATATTTTGACCTTTAAAAAAGGTTTGTAATACTTTTCTTCCCTTCTTTAACGAAATCATATCTGAGCTTTGTGAGAAAGCTGCAGAAAGCGAGAAAAAAAGTAAGATTAATAAAGAAACAACTTTCATAGGCTTTAAAGTTAATGGTCAAAAGTTGTTATTGAGTATGTGAAACAAAAAAATCACTGGGTTATAATAGATTAATTTTTCTCTATTATAATTTAAGGTCTGAAACGCCGTTTGCTTATTGGAAGATTTCTAATGATTGCATTCCAGTTATTTTCATCTTTGGCGCCTGCTTCTTCTAAGAATCTTTTAATCAGCAATCTGCAATAGTCGATCTTCGAAGCCGATGAACAATTCACACACGAAGAACTACCTATTAAGATAAAATTACCTACGAATTGAATATCTCCGCCGCGGTTAATTGAATCACAAGAAGAATTTAACTTTAAGCTGTCAGAAAGTAAGCTTAGTGTTTTGAAATCGGCCGGGCTGTACACATCGTAACTAATATCTGGTTTCCAGTATTTCTTGGTTACATTATCATAAATTGGTTGACGCCTAAAGAAAACAATTTCTCCGATTTTTTCTATTGATTTGTAGGTTTCTTTTTTGTCTGCAGGAGTGTATTGATAGCTCCAAGGCTCTATTACATTTTTAAAATATTCGCCAGGTTTTGAGGTAAAATAATTTCCTTTCCCTGATGATTGATTTTCTTGAGCAATTGAGGATTTGAAGCTCACCAAAGCAAATAGAGTGATTAAGAAAATCTTCATTGATTAGGGAAATTAAAATTGTATTAATTCACAGAGCCATATACCACAGCAATAATAAGTGCTAGGCCAAAAGCAAGGTACATAAATCCAGAAATTTTATTAATGATAGTAATATTTCTGCTAGTTAGTTTTTTGCTAAGCTTCCCTGTAAGTTTTATCTTAAGTACATCGGCTATTACATTAAGCCCAATACATACGGCGAAGGTTACTACCTTTTGCTCTAGCGTAAATGAAATAACCTTAGTAGTTGCAGCAAGCCATAAGCCTATTACTCCTGGATTGAGTGTATTTATAAGAAAACCAGTAATAAGTAAACCGGTATGGGTGCTTTTTTTAATAACAACACCGCTAGCTAGCTCCTCTTTAGTATGGTACTTTTTAAAGAATAAAAAGTATGTACCAATACCTAGTAGAAAAGTGCCACCCAGTAGCGCAATCCATTTTTTATAAATAAGTAACTCCCCTAGAAAGCTACTAAAGAAATTGGCTGTAAAAACCCAGAGGATATCACTAGCCCATACACCTGCTATAAAGTAAAAGGCACTTACAATACCATAATTAATACGCAACTTTATTACCGTAAATATTACTGGCCCTACTGAAAAAACCAGTGCAAGTCCAAGCAACAATCCTGAAATAACGGCTTCAATCATTAGCTCAATTTAGTGGATATTATTTAATTGAGTTTTCGTTCTCTAAAAAAGCTTTCCATTCCTCTAGCATAGCGCCTTTTATAACTCTAGGGAATTTATGTTGTGCCCCTACTTTACCTTTTGCTTCCATGAAATGGAGAAAGGTATCTTCAGGTAAGAGGGTAACAAAAATTTCCTTTAAGGCGTGCATTCTTTCTACACTATAATCATCATTTATTTTTTTTATGTTTTCATCTAATCTCAGCGAGAAGTCTTTTTCATCTACTATCGCATCGGTACCTACATACCAGTGGTGCCCAAAAAATGTACCCACAGTTACACCAGCCACTGTAAATTCTGGAATATTAATATCTAATTCTTCTGCTGTCATCTCTAGTGCCTTGTTCATATTATCTACGCTAAGATGCTCACCCACTAAGCTAAGAAAGTGTTTTGTACGACCAGTTATCACGATTTCATTTCGCTCCTTATTTACCAGCCTTACGGTATCGCCTATCGCATAACGCCAAGCGCCTGCATTGGTTGTTATCAGTATAGCGTAGTCTTTATTTTCTTCAATTTCATGTAGCATAAATACCTCAGGATTATCTGCCATTTCTCCATCTACGTCAAAGTTTTTTTCGTTGAAGGGTACAAACTCAAAGAAGATATTATTGCTAATAGCAAGCTGCATCCCATCCGCATCCTGTCTGCTTTGATAGGCTAAAAACCCCTCACTTGCCAGATAAGTTTCTATGTAAGTAATAGGCTTACCCATCAATTTTTGAAAACCTTTTTTATAAGGCTGCATAGCCACACCACCGTGTACATAGAAGGCAAGGTTTGGCCACATTTCGTGAATGTTATTTAGCTTATATCGTTCTATAATTTTTTCTACACAGAGTTGTATCCAAGCCGGCACACCTACAAGAAAACCAATATCCCAGTTAGGCGCATTTTCCACAACCTCTTCTAGCTTCTTAGCCCATTCTTTTTCTTTGGCAATCTTTTTTCCTGGCTTATACAATCCAAGTCCCAAAAACCAAAAAGGAATATTTTTTTGTTGAATGCCGCTTAAGTCGCCGGCGTAATATGTGGCACCTCTTTGTAGCTCTGTGCTTCCACCTAGCATCAACCAACCTTTACCTATAGCGCTTCTATTTATATTTTCATATTTACTTAAGCTCATTAGTTGCTTTACGCTAGTAATGGTATTACCTCTTATTAAATCTTTTGTGATGGGAAGGAACTTACTAGCAGCCTCACTTGTCCCGCTGCTTAAAGCAAAGTATTTTATTACACCAGGCCAGCATACATCTGGCACGCCTTCTATCGTCTTATACCACCAGTCTCTATATATCTTGCTGTAATTTGTAGTAGGTACACTTTGCTGAAAACTTTTTCCTACGTGCTTAGATAATAGGATTTCGTCAAAACGATATAGCTGCCCAAACTGTGTAAATCTCGCTTTCTTCAAAAGCTTTTTTAGCACCCTTAACTGCATAGACCGAGCATCAGAAACCTTTAAGTGTAAGGCTCTGGCGATAGATGGAGGAATTTTGAAGTCAAAAATAGGCATCAAAAAAGGGTTTAGTCAGAGCTGACAAATATATGTATAGATGGGTAAAAAAAGCTAAACCGCTGAAAGCTAGGCCCTGCTTACTTTAAATCAAGTGTGATAAGTTTTACGGTAACTGCTAGCCCATTTGCTGTTCCTATACTGTATACTTGCCCTACACCTTGTGCAAAATAGGTATCGCCATCTAGCGTTACATTACCGGATCCATTTTTTCTTTCTTGGTTTACTACCAGCACATTTTTGAATGTAAAACCATCTAGCTGATATACAGGAATTTTTTCTTTCATTGTAAATGTGTAGGTATCTGTACCATTTATCCCACCAATCCAAGACTGCCCTATCTGTATGGCAGTATCTAGAATAAGAAACTCTGGCTTATTAGTAGATGCTGTGAGGATAGAATAGTATTTCCCCCCATCTTGACGCACATACTGATTAGCATCGCCGTTAGAGTTAGTAAATATTTTAAAGCTTTTTCCATACAGCATAGTATCGTTGTTGGCTCTTATAAAATCATAATTAGAAACACCAAACCCTGCTACAGTGCGCCTGTAGGTCCATTTTGATCCAGGTACTGATGGCTGATACGTCAGCGAATCTCTACTCTGATTTTGGTTGACAGACTCAATCTTTGACTTCTTACAAGATACCGCCAAGCCAGCTGCTACTATTATTAGGATGAAGTATTTCATTTTGAGTTGTGAGTTGTGAGTTGTGAGTTGTGAGTTGTGAGTTGTGAGTTGTGAGTTGTGATGCCTCAATTCTGCAAGATATTATAATGCAGGAGTTTACACATTTAGGTGAATATAAATTTACACAAAAAAAGCATACCATTTATTGCTAAATACTGCCATATGTTAATTAGCCATTTTTAGTTTTAAAAACTTACCACTCACCATTTACCACTTACAACTAATAACTTCTCTCCTTAAGCGTGCACTTCTTAGCATTTCTCTTCATTATAAATAATTTATCATACTCGTCATCTCCTAGGTCCTTTATTTTATAATCGCAGCCACAAAGTCTTAGGAGATCCGGTACTGTGTTAGAATGTCCTACTACAAGGAAGCCGCCCTTTTTGCTATTTCTGTCTAATATAGATAACATATCTATATTGTTGCGATATATGATTACAGGTAAATTTCTATTATCTGCTGTAGGCTTACCAGTATTTATAGTTCTTGCTGTATTAGTAGAGTACACACTATCTATACGCTGTGCTGCTAAGATAGTTTTTAGTGATTCCGCCCTAAGCTTTCCTTTCTCAGATAGCGTTATGCCATCTGCAGCTTTTTCTCCATGTCGCACTACAACTATGGTTTGCATAGGCCCACAAGCTTGTAGCAATAGCACAACGGCAAGCGCAGCAAAACAATGTAATCGATTCATATTTTCAAATTGGGTTAATTAATTTTTCAAAGTATGCCCTACTCTATTTATCTTACACCGCCTATCACAATGAAACCTGCAACTAAAAATAAACGCAAGCATTTCTTTGCTAAATTAATAGGCACACTGCTATTAATTATTGTAGGAGTGTATTTTGTAATAAAGATAATCTTTGCCCCACCGTTTGTGAAATATAAAGATTTTGGCATAATGGTACCTACGGGCTACAGTATTCACGGCATAGATGTTAGCCACCATCAATCTATTATTAATTGGAAGCTAGTAAAAGAAATGAATGATGATGGAGTAAAACTAGAATTTGCATTTATAAAAGCTACAGAGGGTTCTTTTTCTATGGATAAGATGTATAGGAGAAACTGGGTAGAGGCGAAGAAGGCAGGAATTCTTAGAGGAGCATATCATTTTTTTATACCTAGTAGAAGCGGTGCTGCGCAAGCAAAGAACTTTATAGCAACTGTTACGTTAGAAGACGGAGATATGGCGCCTGTTCTTGATGTGGAAAAATCAATGGGAAGGTCAGCAGCTGATATACAAAAGGAAGTGAAAGTATGGCTAGACATTGTAGAAGAAAAATACGAAATGAAGCCAATCATATATAGTAATGTACATTTTTACGAAACATATCTTGCCGGCGCTTTTGATGATTATCCGCTATGGGTAGCGCATTATTTTGCTGAGGGGAAGCCTAGAATAAAAAGAGACTGGCTCATATGGCAGCATAGCGAGCAAGGCCGAGTAAATGGTATTACCAGTATGGTTGATTTTAATGTTTTCTCTGGTAGCAAATGGAGTTTTGGCCAATTAATAAAATAAACAAGAAGCAGTTGGCATTTGGAAAAAAGCAGTTGGCAACAAACAAAAAGAAATTAAGAATGAACGAAGAACCACATATAGTACCCTATCTAATAAAAATAGTCAATACCATTTCTACCATTCTTATTTGGATGATTGCCAATGTCTTTTTTGGTATTTATCTAGGCTATGGTTTTTTTGAAGGAAGTCCTACTCTGTATAATTTCATCTACTATGCTGCGGCACTGCTGTCTTTAGGGTTTCTCATTAGGCACATTATAAAAAAATGGAAGTCATAGACTAGCTTGTATGATCCTGCACGATAACCCACTGCCCATTTATTTTTTTCCAAAGCAAGGTAAAATAGCCGCCCACTTCATCTTTTACTCTACTCAGGTGCCATTTCCCTACTACTTGATATGTTTTCTTTGATAGCTTTTCTATCTTTAAAATTTTAAAGTCAAGTGAGCCCATCGTTGCTTTATCTGGATAGCCTTTCTTATAATTATTTAGGGTGTTTTGCCAGCCATAAGTAGGGCCACTCTTTCCAAGAAATAGAAGAGAATCACTTTTCCAATAGTATGTCATAAAAGCATCTATATCGCCTTTGTTCCAAGAAATTTGTTGCGCAGCAAGGGAGTTTTCTATAATATCTGCTGGCTTATTTTGTGCAAAACTTACCGCAATAAAAAATAACAAGGCAAGACTAAGTAGAAGCGTTTTTTTCATACAATGAAGAAACGAAATTTATTTTAAACCAATAAGATTTCTCAAAACCTCCATTTACCAAAAGGATATTGACAATTTCTTCCACGCCAAGGTTCGTGTACCACGAAACTGCGATTTACGTTTCGTGGTACACGAAGTCCAAGGCGTGGAGAGATTTCCTTTATATAGAGCATAATAAAAATGTCCTCCCAGCACCAGCAACAAAATAGCAGCTAAATTTGTAATAAGTAACTAGTTGATTTATTTATTACAGTATTATGTTGAAAAAATTCCAATTCCTTGTCCCGCTATTTGTATTTATTTCTGTTGTTAATTGCTCAGCACAAAATTATGGACGCCTTGCAGGTTTTGTAACCAGCAAGGTTACACAACAACCATTGGGCAACGTTACTGTAATACTAGCCCCTTCTGGCATTAGTGTATTTACAGATAGTACTGGCTTTTTCAGATTTTTAGAACTTCCTTTGAGTACTTATAGTGTAGAAGTAAGTTATGTAGGCTACAAGAGCCAAACGAAATATAACATAGTTGTAAACTCTGGAAATGAGAATACTTTAAACTTTGAGCTAGAGCCAAGCCTTGGGCAACTAGAAGAAGTGGTTATACAATCTAGCAGAAGAACCGCAAGGGCAGCCACTTTAGAAACACCGTTAAGTGTACAAAGGCTTACTGCAGAAGAATTAAAGAGCAACCCTGGCGGCAATTTTGATATTAGCAAAGTGATACAAACCCTACCCGGTGTAGGCGGTGGCCCACAAGGCGGTAGTTTTAGAAATGATATCATTATTCGTGGCGGTGCGCCCAATGAAAATGTTTTTTATCTTGATGGAATAGAAATTCCGGTATTGAACCATTTTCAAACCCAAGGAAGTAGCGGTGGCCCTCAAGGTATGCTCAATGTATCGCTTATCGAAGATGTGAAACTTAGCTCTTCAGCATTTGATGCCCGGTATGACAATGCGATGAGTTCTGTATTTCAATTTAAACAAAAAACAGCTAATACAAACAGGGTACAGGGAAATATAAGACTAAGTGCTACCGAACTTGCTGCAACTCTTGAAGGGCCATTATCTACTAATAAAAAAACTACTTTTCTCGCTTCTGTAAGGCGTTCTTATTTGCAACTTTTATTCTCCTTAATTGATCTGCCAATTCGTCCAAACTTTTGGGATTTTCAAACCAAAATTTCGCATCAGTTAAATAAGAAAACTACTATCTCTTTTATAGGACTAGGTGCCATAGATGAGTTTCGGTTTGCAGCTTTAAAAGATGCTACACCTGAGAAAATTTACACCATCAATTCTAATCCGCTTATCAATCAATGGAATTATACCGCAGGAATAAATGTGAAAACAATCGTGAGAAACGGCTTTGTAAATCTAGCGTTAAGTAGAAATAGTTTTGATAACGACATTAAGCGGTACGAAGACAACGAAAAACAATTGCCATCAGAACTTACGCTCTCTTCACAATCTAGAGAAACAGAAAACAAACTAAGGTTCGATGTAAATAAAAATAAAAACGGATTAAAGTTTTCTTACGGCCTTATTGCACAAATTGCAGAATACAGCAACAACACGTTTAATGTAATACGAAAAGAGATACGAGATGATAATAACAATATCGTGCAAGCTGCCACTACCGTAAACTTTAATAGTCCGCTGCCTAGCTTTTTAAGATATGGGGCTTTTGGTCAAGTAGGAAAGCGCTTCTTAGATAATAGACTCGGAGTAAATGCAGGTATCAGAACAGATATGAATACATTTACCACAACTGGTAACAACGGGCTTAAGACACTCTCGCCACGACTTTCTCTCAGTTATGTACTGGCAGATAAGTGGACAGCAAATGCATCTGTAGGAAGGTATTTTAAGATAGCGCCTTATACTATTTTAGGATTTGCAGATAACAATGGGCAGCTAGTAAATAAAAATGTCGATTACCTCCAAAGCAATCAATATGTAGCTGGCGTAGAGTATCTACCCAATAATGATTTACGATTTACAGTAGAAGGTTTTTATAAGCAATACTCCAATGTGCCAGTGTCTGTTCGGGATGGTATTTCTTTATCAAATCTCGGCGGCGATTTTTCTGTATTGGGAAATGAGGCAGTAGTAACCACAGGAAATGGAAGGGCCTATGGTGCAGAGTTTTTTGCACAAAAAAAATTGACCAAGCGTTCATTCGGAATTGTGTCTTACACCATTTACAAAAGCGAATACAGTGGTCTAAATAATGTTCTCATCCCTAGTAACTGGGACAATAGGCATTTACTTAGCATCACTTGGGGCTATAAGTTCAAACGCAACTGGGAGCTAGGACTCAAGTTTAGATACCAAGGAGGATCACCTTTTACTGATTTTGATACCACCGCTTCTAGGCTAAATTTTCTAAGTCTTGGCCAAGGCGTTCTTAACTTTAATAAAGTAAATGCTAATCGCTTTACCGCCTTCAATGCCGGCGATGTGCGCATCGATAAAAAATGGAATTTCAAAAACCTAACCCTCGATTTATTTCTTGATGTTACCAATTGGTATGGCGCAAGAAGCCCTGCCTTAGATAGCTACACTTTTAAGCGCAATGCAGACAATACAGGATTTATAACTACAGATGGGCTCGCAATAAAGGCCGACGGAAGCAATGCTATTCCTGTAAGATTAAAAAATGATGATGCCCGAGTAACGCCAACGATCGGATTTATAGTAGAGTTTTAGGGTAAGTATTTTCTTAGTCCGCCGCGGCGGACGACCTTATGGTAAAAAGAAGCATCAATAATACAAATCCGATGGTTAGATAAATTACCACAGGGAATCTTCTAAATAATTTTTGGAGCATCATCTGCATATCATTATGCATCTACATCATCCCGTCGTTCGCTATTACCCACATTTCGCTATCGCTTCATTGCTGTAGCCGCTGCCACCGGGGCTAGGTGGAGGGTATATCATTATTGAGCTTTTACCTACAAATCTTGTCCATCAAATAGATTAGCGCCCAAAGAGACTATAGTTTTAGTTTCGTGGAAGACGAAATTGGTCGACGAAAATTAGAGAAAATGTCTATTTTTTTAATTCAAAAAAAGACCCTCGCAATGATTCAGAAGATACATAGCTAATTTTAAATTCCAGTTTAATTTCGGATACCTTGATAATGACTAAATCTTTTTCGAATATCCACTTACAATTGTATTTTCTTATAGGTTGCTCTACATCACCACCCAACACAACAAGACAACTGTCTCCTGAGAAAAATTCAATTCGATTTTTGTAGAGATTTTTGTCACTGGGTTGAATTTTTGAATAAGTTACATTTGTCTTAGGCAAAATCTCAGCAGGATTTGTATTCATCCTCCAACGCCCTAATAATACAGGTGCAATACTAGCATTATTACTATTGTTGGAAAAACCATCGTAAAACTTTGTATCTATTACTTTGCCATTGGCATACTCTTCTTCTTTGTAACTGTAGGCCTCAAACTTAGCAACGTATCTAATATAAGTCCACTTTCCAGACTTCTGATTATTCTTATAGGCTCCATAACTTTTGAAAATTTCTCCCTCATCCTCTTCCCATAATCCATCTTTTATAAAATTGTAAACTTCGTGAGTAAGCGTTTTGTAGTTAATTCCATTTTTATCATAAAACGGGACTTCATATGTGCTTATAGGTTTTTTTGCCACAATACAACGGCCTGATAATACTATCTCTCCCAAGCTATTAAATTCTCGGAAAAGGTATGAACTGTCAGTTATTCTATTAAATTCTGCTAAAATCTTTTTGCTTGCGCTATCTAAAAGATTCGCTATGATAATTTTATTTTCGATAGAGGTAGTTGTTATGAAAGTGTGAGGTGGGTCTAGGTGTATGGTGTCAAAGCTGAAGTATTGCTCTACGTATTTCTCCTGTGCGGTAGCACAGGTGCAGCTGAGGAGTAAAAAAGACAATAAGAATATCTTCATGGTTTGAAATCTAAAAATAGTGGATAAAGTTATATAATTTGCTTCAACGATTAGTTTCTTGCAAAGGGTGTTGCCATCCACAAACCCTCACAACTGCCTTTAATTTCAAACAAAATTTTATGCCAAAAAAGCCTATAAAAATTAAATTTTATAGGCTCTAAATAAGAATCAGCAATGATTTTAAAATTTATTTCTTGGATTTATGCATCTCACCTGTTTTTATAGTGTACTGACTATCCTCGTATCCTTGGCACAACTCCACAAATTTTTCTGGACATATTGTGCGGAAATTATGCTCCTCCATTGGGATTACTTCTATCATCTTATCTATCATTTCCTGTGGGTCAAATTGTCCATTTGCCATTGCCGTTGCAGCTTTTTCAATATTTTCTTTAGGTGTAAAATGAATGTTTTCGTCAAACCAGTTCTGGTAAGTATCATACATTCTATCGTTAAAGCCTGTATCGAATGGCCCAGGATTTATTGTAGCAACCGTAACGCCTAATGGTTGTAACTCATCTCTGAGACATTGTACGATTGCTTCCAATGCGTGCTTCGAAGCATTATACGGGCCAAGAAATCCACTAGTAGTAAGCCCGGCCACTGATGAAAGAAAAATAACTTTACCCTTACCTTTCTCTACCATCTTTTTAATAAACGGTTGCGAAAATTCCAAAGTAGAGAACACATTCGTTTCCATTACTTCTCTTATAATATCTACTGGCATTTCTGCCACCGGACCAGTATGACCTATGGCAGCATTATTTACTAGTATATCAATATCATACTTCCAAGCCTTTTCACAATCTAGCTCATCTAAGATATCTATTTTGATTAGCTCAATATTTTTTTCGTATTCAGTATCTTTAAATTCTTCTATACAACGGGATAATTGTTCCCAAGTATGTACGGCCGCTATAACGTTATGACCTGCTTTAGCAAGTCCTATTGCAGACCCTTTTCCAAGACCAGAGCCTGCTCCAGTAATAAAGATTGTTTGTTGTTTCATAATTTTTTAAAGTGTAATGTTGATATAAAATATTTTCGTTGTTTTTTAAGATGCCAGTTTCGTTTAGCTTCTATGTTCAAGTCTAAAAAAGAGTTCAGAAAGCATAGATTTTTAATCATTGTGCATAATCAATTCCAATAACCATACCATTAACATGTTTTGATATGTGGGGTATAAGAGCCTTACAGCTGAGATAAAATAGTTGCCTAAATCCTAATAATTGAACTCTTAAATATAACGGGCACAGTTTATATCAATGAAACTTCGATAATTTTTTCAACAAGTTTCTGTTGTAAGTCATTCCCTAGATTAGAGTTTAGTGGCAGCTGGTCTCCTATTTCAGACTTTTTCTTTTATGGGAAGAATGCAAATTTTTATTTCTTTATCCTAGAAGTATCATGCTCAAAAATTCATTATCAGAATACTTCCGATAGCTAAAATAGCTACTAGCAGTATAAGTTATCACACATTTGTGGGATTGTTTGCTTCATTTTAATAATTCAGCTTTGCTAAGTAATTAAAACTTTAAAAGATGAAATACAATAATTTTAAACTCATTGTCTTTGCGTTGCTTAGCTGCAATTTAGCATTTGCGCAAAAAATACCGACTAATGCGAATCCCGCTATTCAAAAAATTAATACATCAAAGCTGCTAAAATTTGCTGGGGGTAAGTGTATCATAAAAACGGCTGTCGGTGGTAAAGCCATTGATATTGACAAAGGAAGTATTAACGCTGCGTCGCCAAAAATTCAAATATGGGATGCTTGTGCAGATTACAAAGTAAATTGTGAACCGCAGATTATGATGATAAGCCCAGTGCCCAACACTACTAATCAATTTACAATTCAACTTGTAGCAAACGGAAAATATTTATCTGTAAATCCGTTTAAGAAAGATGAGCTCGTTATGCTAGCAAAAATTGGAAGAACGCCAAGTCCTTTTCAAAGCTGGACGATAGAAGGCAGTGGTAATGGAAAATATACTTTAAAAGCTACGGCAGCTACAGAAACGAAAGCCCTTACTATTTCTGCTAATACTAATGGTAGTGGATTGAAAATGGAAACGGCTAATAATACCGACAATCAAAATTTTACTTTTTTTAGTATTGCAGAAAAACCACAATTCTGTTTTGCAGAGCCAATGCCCCCAAAACCAGTAGTACCTGCACCTTGTGTGAATTGTGAGGTTGGGGTAAGTACAGAAAACTTGGTGGCCAATACCTCAAAAATGTGGGCACCGGGTAGCACCTTGAGGGTGCGACTAGATGGAGCCACGCCTACAATTCGCAGAAGGCTTATTCAATTTGCTAATGAGTGGACGACTTACGCTAATATTCGTTTTAATTTTATACAATCTGGTGATGCAGAAATTATTGTCACTTTTGGTGATGATGGCGCTTCTCATTCTTACGTGGGGAAAGATGCAATAGAGCCAGGGCGCAGATTATGGGGTAATTTTACGCAGGGTGGTACTATGCATTTTGGATGGCTTACAGATGATCTGGAAGATTGGAGATTTAGAAGAGTTGTGCTCCACGAATTTGGACACGCACTTGGTTTCGAACATGAACAATCGCACCCCGATGCAGGGATACCTTGGGATAGAGAAGCTGTATATGCTGCTCTTGGCGGACCGCCTAATAACTGGGATAGAGCAACAGTAGAAAGAAACGTATTTGAGGTTTCTAATAGAAACGAAACACAGTTTACGGCCTATGACAGAACCTCGATTATGCAATATATGGTAGATGAATCGATGACTATTGGGAACTTCTCTATTGGATTAAACACAGAGCTTTCTGCAGCAGATAAAGCCTTTGCAAAAATTATGTATCCTCCTGGAAATATTACAGGGAATAAACTCGTAATAACTGTGGGTACTGGCGGCGATGACATCAGACAAAACAGTAATGCACTCATATTTTTAAGGCTCAATAATGCAGCGCTACCAGAGTTTAGAAAATCATTAAATAATAATGCAAGTTGGGGAAACAACTCAACCAAAACGGTGGAGATAGGTCTGCCAGACGGCGTAAATCTGACTGACATCTTAGAAGCAAAAATATTATTTACTAGTGGCAAGCAATTTGAAACGGATAGCCCAGATAATTGGAATTTGAACAGACTAAAGATTGATTTTGTTACGGCAGATGGATTTAGATCTACCTTGGTTTCAAGACTTGGAAATCCTTTCTTAAGATTTTCTAATACGGGAGAACTACGGGTATTTAATCGATAGTAAAACTATTTACATCAGCAATGGTATAAAGTTTTTAAATAGTAAAAACTTTATGCCGTTTTTGTTTTAGGGGAATTACGTTACGTCGCAATGGCTCTTGTCAACTTATGTTCAGCTGCTTCCTTTACCTTTATTGTAACATTAAGAAAATATGAACCCATCAGTAAATTGGTATTTCTCAAAAACTTCAAAGTGGCAAGAGGCATTCATACTGCTAAGAGAAATATTGCTTCAAACTGAATTACAAGAAGATCTAAAATGGGGGCATCCTTGCTACAGCTTAGGCAAAGCGAATGTTGTCTTAATGCACGGCTTTAGAGATTATTGTGCATTACTTTTTATGAAAGGGTCAATTCTTAAAGATCCCAAAAACTTGCTCATACAGCAAACAGAAAATGTACAAGCTGCTAGGCAAATAAGATTTACAAGTGTAAAGGATATTAAAAAAAATAGAGTAGCGATCAAAGCAATTATTAAAGATGCAATCGCTAAAGAAAAAGCTGGTGCAAAAGTAGCTCTCAAAAAAACGGTAGAATATAAAATGCCTCAAGAGTTTGCAGCTATTCTGAAAGAAATGCCAGAACTCGAAGTTGCTTTTAATGCACTTACACCGGGAAGACAACGAGGCTACCTACTTTATTTTAGTGCAGCAAAGCAATCTAGCATAAGAAGCAGCCGAGTAGAAAAATATATTCAAGCTATTTTGGATGGAAAGGGGTTGAATGATTAATAGGACAAATAATGCTAAGAGATTACAAGCAATGCACGAATGATTTTGCAATCGATGCATAGATGCTAAGGAACAGATAGTAAAACGTATATAAAAACCCTTGTTGCTTGTATCCGTAAAATCATCTGCCGCAGCGGATAAATTATTACGTCGATAAAAAGCAGTAGATACCAATTGCCTTATACACGTTTTTTTAACTACATTTATTTTTCATCTAGCTCTACAACATCATTCCCAGTAAATGAAAAGTAATATTTTTATTTTTTCACTATCTGCTTTGCTTGCTCTTAGCTCGCTTGTTGTATGTGCACAACAGGCGCCAAGATTGCAGTTTTACGATGTGTCTTCCGGCTTACCTTCTAATCATCTTTACAAAGTAATACAAGACAAAAAGGGTTTTTTATGGATAGCGACAGAGAATGGTATTTCGAGATTTGATGGGCATAGTTTTAAAAATTATTCTGTAAAAGAAGGATTGATTGACAACGACATTATTAATATTTTTCTCGATGCAGTTGGTAATATTTGGTGTATTCCATTTGCAGGCTCACCTTTCTATTATGACATTAATAAAGAAATACTAGTCAGCAAGCAAACGGTGCCCGCTCTTGGAAAAATAGTAAGTACAAAATTTATTTCTGCGCATCCTAATGCAGATAGTTCTGTATCATTTCATGATGACAGAAAAATTTACCGATTTAAAAATGATAAATTACTAGTAGAGCAGAATATTACAGTTTCCAATACATCTACAATTTCTTACTATACCGTAATCTTTGGTAAGTCTTTTCTACTTTTTAGTAATGGTAAATTATTTCAGCTTGATGCTAATGTATTGCAACTAGTAGATTCTTTACCTTTTACAGCAATACTTAGGTCGGGAAATACAGAGAAGGGCAACGAAGTTGTAATTAATAATGTAGATAATGAGGTTATAAAATTTTCAATAAGTAAAAATTCAAAAATAGAAGGTTTATATAATTACAATCTTGAAAGAAATCAAGCTAGTACAAATTTTTTGGCAGCATCACTTGGAGTAGCGGCAACGAATCAGAGCATATATATCTTAAATAGGAAAAGCTTAGAATTAGAAAATACCATCCCTACTTACAGCGATAACCTGCACATCTTTGAGGATAGAGAAGGTGTTTTGTGGGTAGGCACTGCTGATAGAGGATTGATAAAAATTACGACTCCTATTATCAATGACTATGATATCCCATTTGCCAACAACAAGCAGATTCAAACGGTTTATGAATCTACCCAAGGAATGGTCATAGGCAACTCAATGGGAGAGGTCTTTATAAAGAAGGATAACAATTGGAAAATTATTCCGGAAACATCTCCCGGTTCTGAAAACCACTATCTCAAAAAAATTATAACATCTGGTAACAATACTTTTATAGGAGGCGCATTCAGCTTTTCGTATTATAATAGCAAGGATTATCTCATAACAAGAAAGCATTTAAATAAAGCGCTTACTAGAGGGATAAAAGATTTATACGTTGACAATGACTCTATCTTGTACGTAGGCAGCGTAGCAGGTTTGAAGAAAATAAATACCAATACCTGGGCGGAAACTTTTTTAGATAGCTTACGCAGCAGTTGCATTACAATTGATAATAAAGGCAGAATTTATAGAGGGTCTAAATCAGGGATTTCTATTTTTGAAAATGCTAAGATCTTACCAACTACTACCTATGATCCCAGCTTTTCAGTGAATTTTACAAGATTTACCACTTCGCCAGATGGTATAGTGTGGGGCGGTACATCCAATGATACTTTATACGCCTTTAGAGATTTAAAGGTCATTAAAAAAATAACATTCTCAGATAGAAATTATGGCTCTCTATGTAAAGGCCTACAGAGTGTAAGACCAGGCGAGCTGTGGTACGCAACAGATAATGGATTGATAAAAATTAATTACAAACTTTATGATAGTGATATAGGTTACAGCAGCATTTCATTTGGAAGTAGTGAAGGGTTAGATAATTGTACCATCAACGATATTTTTATTTTTAACGATACAATTTCAGTCGCTACAAATCGTGGGCTTAAAAGACTTTGCATCAACACTATTCCCAAAATCAATACTATTCCCACTTATCTTTCGGAAATTTTTGTAAATTCTATCTTACAAAAATATAGCGGTAACATAGAGTTATCCAACTCCTCGGAATACCTGCAGCTGATTTACTCCACTGTAAGTTTTAATGGCGCAAAACCTCGCATACAATATAAGATAGATGAAACACAATGGCAAAACCTGAATGGTAATGCACTTACGCTTACTAATATGAAACC
>JBBRHK010000011.1:0-16917 GCA_038222815.1 Chitinophagales bacterium | reverse complement strand
TAAATCGCCAGCCTCCACTCTATGCAATTCATTAATGCCTGTTATATCCTTATCTGTCTTGGTTTCTAGGCTGCCATCTATGAGTGTTGCTATCCATTGTTGCGATACTGCTTCAGGAAATTTCATCTTAAATATTTTTGTAAATGTACTATCCATTTGTGGAGCAAAACACTTTTTGTTTTCGAGTTTTACATTTTCAATTTTCAATTTTTCATTTTCAATTTTTCATCCTTATCCACAGGGCAAAATAAAATGTGCATAAAATAGTATGCAAAAAATTTCGTTACTGTAAAAATTCTTTTTAATATTGTGTAGGGACTTACTATCCCATACTTACTAACCCATCTATATATTAAAAAGCTCGGCACTACAGCGGGCTTTTTTTTATGAAAATACTTGACCATTTTAAAGTTAGCTTCCAGTTTATTTTATAAGCTATCTTGCAAGTAAAAAATATTTTTCAGTATGATACATTCTATGACTGGCTATGGCCGAGAGGAAGGAACTTTGGGAGAAAAAACTTTCATAGTAGAAATTAAATCCCTCAATGGGAAGCAGATGGAAGTGCAAGTAAAAGCGCCACCAGCATTAAGGCAGCATGATATCATGCTTAGAAATATGCTACAGGAAAATTTGGTTAGAGGTAGTGTCGATTGTTATGTGAGTATAAAGCAAAATGGCTCAACCAAATCTGTGTCACTTAATACAGAATTGATTGCTGCATATTTTAATGATGTAAAAATTCTTGCTGATGATCTAGGTGTAAATGCTGATGCAGCTTTTGCTTCTATCTTGACTCTGCCAGAAGTAATGTCTTCTAGCAACGATAAATTATCAGACGAAGAATTTGATTTTTTCATAGGTGTTTTCAAAGATGCTATTGCCCACTTAGTAGATTTTAGAAAAACGGAAGGGGCTTCTTTAAAGAAAGATTTAGAAACAAGAATAGAAAATATACGAAAAGGGGAGGCAGAGATATTGAAGTTTGAGCCAAACAGAATGAAGCGAATCAAAGAAGAAATAAATCAACTTTTAGAAGCAAATGTGGGGAAAGAAAATATTGACAATAATAGGATGGAGCAAGAGCTTATTTATTATATGGAGAAAATTGATATTCATGAAGAGCAAATAAGACTAGAACAACATTGTAAATACTTTTTAGAAATATTAAATTCTGAAGAAGTAGGAAAAGGTAAAAAGCTCTCATTTATGATTCAAGAAATAGGAAGAGAAATAAATACCACGGGAAGTAAAGCCTATGATGCAGATATACAAAAGGCAGTGGTAAATATGAAGGATGAATTAGAAAAGGCCAAGGAGCAAATACTAAATGTGCTATAATTTAATATTGATTTAGAAAGTAGGTTTTGGTTAAAGGCAGCATTTCTGAATACTGCTAAAGTGTGTTGGTAGAAATAATATTGACACAATCCATATTTCACACTGGTATAATTTACTTTTGCTTCAGAGATTTACAAATAAGAATATGCTTAAGAATTTTATATTTTCAGGACTTTTAATTTGCTGCTTGGCTTCTTGTCAAGAAATAAAATTATATGAAAGTCATAAAAGTTTATCAAGTACTGGCTGGGAGAGTGGTCAGCCAGCAATAGATAGTTTCAATATAAGTGATACCACAGCGGCTTATCGGTTATTTATCGTTCTACGACATAAGGATACTTACAATTTCAATAATATATGGCTCAATGTAGGTTTGCAATCACCAGGAGATAGTATGTATAATCAAAAACTAAATTTTAGCCTTGGTTCCGATGCTAGTGGCTGGGAAGGTGTGGGTATGGGCGATATTTGGGAACTTAGGAAGCCGCTCAATGATTTGCCACAACAATTTAAAAAGCCGGGTGTCTATAAGTATAGAATAAGTCAAATAATGAGAGAAAATCCATTACAGGGAATGTTGAGTATTGGTCTTAGAGTAGAGAAAGTAGATTAGTTTTTGTTTTTTTTAATGTGAACTGGACGTCTTTTGCCTTAAATTTTCCTAATTTGCACAATAAACTCAAGTAAATTGAGTTAATAATACCAGCTATTATCATAAAAAACCAAACGTAGTGAAAAGAATAATTTTTGTTTTTATCCTTTCTGCAATTCTAGCACTAGGTGCTTCTGCTCAGATTAACTCATATATACAACAAGGTGAGGTCGGTGTCACAGTCGGCACTGCTCATTATTTTGGGGACCTTAATAATAGGGCGGATGTAAGCAGAATAAAGCCCTCTTTTGGGTTGTTTTTTCGTAAGCAGTTTGGAAACTACATTGGTGTAAGATTGTCTGGTAGGTATGCACAACTTGGCTATGCAGATCAATACAGCAAGAGCGAAGTGCAGAATCTGAGAAACCTTAGTTTTAATACTAATATTTTTGAAGTGGCTGTTCAAGGAGATTTTAATTTCTTTAGGTTTGAACCAGGCAGCCCCTACTATAATTTCACGCCATACGTCACATTGGGGGTAGGCTTGTTTTCTTATGATCCTTATGCATTTTTAAATAACGAAAAATATTTTCTACGTCCGTTAGGCACAGAAGGACAAAATGTGCCAAGCCTAAACAAAAAGCAATACGGCACTACAGCTATTGCTATTCCATTTGGTGTAGGTGTAAAATATGCAATGTCTGATAGGTTTAATGTCTCCTTAGAAGTATCACATCGCCTTACAAATACAGACTATCTTGATGATGTAAGTGGAACTTTCGCAGGTATTGCAAACTTTGAAGCCAACTCTCCAGCCTCATTTCTGCAAGACAGAAGCTATGAGTTAAGCCCCAACAGAGTTATTGGTCTGCCAGGTGTACAACGTGGAAACGCTAAGCAAAAAGATCAATATATGATCGCAGAAGTTGGTATTAGCTTCAATATTAGCAGCTATAGATGCCCGACTGCTGATTAGTCAATAAATTCTTTCTTTAAGTTTTCCTGTACCATTCTTAATAGCTTTTAGTACATTTGCGAGCTAATTAGGGTAGTAGTTGTATATGTATATACTTAGGATATTTACATAGTACCATTTCTAGCTAGAAGTTATTTTTGTATAAAAGGGAATTAGAAGGTTTATGAGTTTACTGGAATCCATTCAAAAGGCGAAGATGCCCAGGCACATTGCAATCATAATGGATGGCAATGGCAGGTGGGCAGAAGAAAAAGGCGAGGATCGACTATTTGGCCATTTACAAGGGGTAGAAAGTGTAAGAAATATTGTAGAAGGGGCTGCTGAGCTTCAAATTGAATACCTCACATTATATGCTTTCAGCACAGAGAACTGGGATAGGCCAAAGCCAGAAGTTACTGGACTAATGGAAATTTTAGTAGATACTATTAAAAATGAAGTGCCTACACTCAATAAAAATAATATAAAACTTCATGTTATTGGTGATATTAATATGTTGCCAGTAAAAGCCCAAAAGGCATTACAAGAAGCATTACAAGAAACCTCCTCTAACACTGGGCTCAATCTCATAATGGCGCTGAGTTATAGTAGCCGCTGGGAGTTATTAAACGCTGTAAAGAATATTGCAGAAGACGTAAAAGCGGGGAACCTTAGCCCAGCCGAAATTAGTCAAGATACCCTGCAAGCCTATCTTACAACAAGTGACTTCCCAGATCCAGAATTGATGATTAGAACTAGTGGAGAATTTAGAATTAGTAATTTTTTACTTTATCAGCTCGCTTATGCAGAATTATATTTTACTGATACAAGATGGCCAGATTTTAGAAAGCAAAATCTCTATGAGGCGATTTTAGATTACCAAAAAAGGCAAAGACGTTTTGGAAAAACTGGTAAGCAGATAGAGGCTAATGGCGAAGAAACATAATAGCCAACTGCATTTGCCGTTTTTTGGCATTTCATTTAACAAATACTTTCAATTAATGGGCTTAATTTGCCGCTTCGTAAAATCTATTTAATGCAACGCATTTACCAAAACATTACCCTAATCTTATTGTGCTCTTTTTTCACTGCAAATGCTTTTGCGCAAGAAACCGATGATGAAGGGCAACTCTCTGGTGGAAAATACCCCCAAGCTTACACAATAGCTTCTATAAAAGTGACAGGAACTAAGTCTTATGATCAAAATCTTATTATTTCTATTTCTGGTCTAGCAGTCGGCGATATTGTACAATTACCAGGCTCAGATGCCTTCTCTCGAGCTATCTCTAAATTATGGAAACAGAATTTGGTGTCGGATGTTCAAATACTTTTAACGGAGCTTGAAGAAAAGAACCTTGCCGTAGAAATTGTTATCAAGGAAAGGCCAAGGCTTGCAAATTTTTCTTTTATAGGTATTAAAAAAACGGAGCAAGATGACCTCGTTGAAAAAATGGGGTTGAATAAAGACAGAGTACTTACAGAAAATATGCGCTTATCTGCACAAGAAGCTATCTACAAATATTATAAGAAGAAAGGTTATCGCAATGTAAATGTTGTAGTGAGCGAATCTCAAAATTCGCTTAACAATACAGTATCTATATTATACGATATCGAAAAGGGAAAAAAAGTAAAAGTTAATTCTATAAATTTTACAGATAATTATTCTATAACAGATGCAGGGCTTAAAAAGAAAATGAAGGGAACGAAGGAAATGTCTAGAATCACTTTGTTTCCCGCAAAGGTAGAAAGTCCTTATGGTGACTCATCTGTAACACCAGGGTTTAGGGAGTATTTGAAAAATCAAGCCTATTTATATCCCACTCAATCTAAAGAGTATCTAGATCCTTATGTGAGAATTAAGTTTTTTAGCAATGCAAAATTTAATGAGATAAAGTATGATGAGGATAAAGAAAAGATTGTAGATTTTTATAATTCTAAAGGATTTAGAGATGCTACGATAAAAGAAGATACCATTTTTAATGACTCTAATGGAAATGTGAATGTAGATATTCGAATCCAAGAAGGTAAACAATATTATTTTGGTAATATGGAATGGAAGGGTAATTCGAAATACCCAGATTCCGTTTTGAATATACTGCTTGGTATCAAAAAAGGTGATATATATAATGCAGAAACATTGAATAGAAGACTAGGAGCCCAAGTGTCTGCAGAAGGTAATGATATAAATAGTCTTTATCAAAATGACGGCTATTTATTTAGCCGTGTAGAGGCAATAGAAACGTCTGTATATAACGACACTATCGATCATGAGATTAGAGTTGTAGAAGGCCCGCAGGCTACCTACGGAAAAATCACTGTTTCTGGAAATGACAAAACGAAAGACTATGTAATTCTTAGAGAACTTAGAACTGTACCCGGAGAAAAATACAGCAGAGAAGACATCATTCGTACACAAAGAGAACTTGGTCAGCTTGGATTTTTGAATCCAGAAAAAACTAATCCTAATGTAGTACCGCACATTGAAACAGGTACTGTAGATATTACTTGGCAGGTAGAAGAAAAATCTGCAGATCAGTTAGAACTTTCTGCAGGTTTTGGTGGCGGTATTGGTCTCACTGGTACACTTGGTGTTACATTCAATAATTTTTCTATTAAAAATATTCTTAAGAAATCGAGCTGGGACCCTTTACCTACAGGTGATGGGCAAAAGCTAAGTGCAAGAATACAAAGCAACGGAAAGGCTTTTAGATCCTACAGTTTTTCATTTACGGAGCCTTGGCTCGGTGGCAAGAAGCGAAACTCATTCTCAGTTAGTTACTTCGACACTAAGTTTACTAATGCATTCGACCAGTTTGGTCAGCCTTGCCGCACTTGTGCAGATACCTCTTTCATCAAAACAGTGGGCTTTAGTGTACAGCTTGGTAAACAATTGAAGTGGCCAGATGATTATTTTAGCCTGCTGTATTCTATAAATGTGCAGGAATATACCTTGAGTAATTACAGCCTTAGTGGCTTCAATAACTTACGAAACGGCAAGAGTACGAATCTTAGCTTGAGAACCACTTTGCTAAGGAGCAGTACTGGGCCGAGTCCAATCTTCCCTACGTATGGTTCTAACTTCTCATTAAGTGGCCAGTTTACTTTACCATATTCTTTATTAGGTATAGGTAATGCTGTGCAAGACAATTCATTTAGATTACCAGAGTTTCATAAGTGGCGCTTTAATGCAGATTGGTATGTGGGTCTTGGTAAGCCAAAAGGCGCAGATAAGAACAAACAATTTATTCTAAGAATTGCAGCCAAGTATGGCTTTATAGGCAGGTATAATTCCGAGCTAGAGATTTCTCCTTTTGAGCGTTTCCAAGTGGGAGATGCTGGTTTGAGTAATACACAGGCTGTACTTGGGTATGATATTATTGCCCATAGAGGTTATCCTGTATATGGTAGTAGCAACCCTAAAATAAATCCTGATGGGATACAGCCGCAAACGTATTTCACTATTTTCAATAAGTACATTGCAGAGTTGAGGTTTCCTTTCAGTACCAATCCTACAAGTACCATTTATGGATTAGCATTCTTTGAAGCAGCCAACGGCTGGTATGATTTTAAGACATATAATCCTTTTAAGCTTAGGAGAAGTGTAGGATTAGGCGCAAGGTTTTTCTTGCCAATGTTTGGTTTGTTAGGATTTGATTATGGTGTGGGATTAGATAGAGTGAATGCTACTACTGGTATTAAAGGAGCTGGTAAGTTTACATTTATGCTAGGACAGGAAGCCGAATAATATTAAGATTTCATTGGTAATAACTACCATTGAAATACGTTTCTTTTGTAAGGCAATAGCTTAATCGTTATTGCCTTATTTTCTCAAAAACAGTAAAATCAATTTTTATGAAAAAATTTTTCTACTTATCATTAGTTGCTTGCTTATTCTCCCTAAGCACAATGGCTCAGCGTTATGCCATTATCGATTCAAAATATATCCTTGATAAATTGCCAGAGTATGGTGCTGCACAGATAAAGCTTAATGACTTTAGTATTTTATGGCAAAAGGAAATAGACCAAAAACAAGTAGCTGTAGATAAAATGTATAAGGATTATGATGCAGAAGCGGTGATGCTGCCAGATAATCTTAAAAAGAAAAGAGAAGATGAGTTATACAATAAGGAAAAGGAACTAAGGGATCTTCAGAGACAAAGATTTGGTTTTGAGGGAGATTTATTTAAAAAAAGACAAGAATTAGTAAAGCCAGTTCAAGATAGAGTTTATAATGCAGTACAGAAATTGGCAGTAGAAAAACAATATGATTTTATACTAGATAAAAGTGAAGGAATTACCATTATATTTGCCGACCCAAAATTGGATAAGAGCGATGATATCCTAAAATTATTGGGTGTTAAATAAATTGAAATAAAAAAACTTGATGCAACTTCTGCATTTATATAGGGTCTTAAATAAAACATAAACACTAAAACGGAAAAGTCAGATTGTACTTGCGGATTTATCAAAAGTATAAATTGGGCTAATTCCACTTAAAAATTAAAAAAACAAAACAAACAGGAATGAAAACATTTTTATTAGCAGCTTTTTTTGCACTTAGTTTATTTGATGTATCTGCACAAACTAAGGTAGGTTACATTAGTTTAGATAACTTGATTGGTTCTATGCCAGAGGCTGTAAAAGCAGAAGCAGAGTTAAGGCAGTTTCAAGAAGAGTTGGGTACTCAATACCAAGAATTGGTGAGGGATTTTAATGCAAAAGACAGTATTTTCTCTGCAGATTCATTAAAGATGTCTGCTAGTTTGAAAAATATTAAAAGAGAAGACTTATTTAAGCTTTATCAGAGACTACAGGGATGGCAAGAAGAAGGACAGCAGCGTTACCAAGCAGAATTGCAGGCTAAACTAGTTCCAATTCGTGAAAAGGCGATGGTTGCAATAAAAGCAGTAGCTAAAGAAGCTGGTTACACACACGTAATGGAAGAAGAGAATTTGCTAGTAGCTCCACCTGCAGATGATTTGATGACTCTTGTGCGTAAGAAACTGAATATTACTATGCCAGTAAAAGCTCCAGGAGCAAAGTAAAGGAGTAAAAAAACTAATTATATAGCCTCTTGCACATAGTGCAAGAGGCTTTCTTATTTTTGCACTATGGGTAATGAAGCAATTGGTGTTTTTGATAGTGGTTATGGAGGTCTTACTGTGCTTAAAGAATTAAAGAAGGCATTACCTACTGCTAATTTTATTTATCTAGGCGATAATGCACGTGCTCCCTATGGTACTAAATCCTATGAGGAAGTGTATGCTAATACACTGCAGGCGGTGAAATGGTTTTTTGACCAAGGTTGTAGTTTGGTGATACTTGCTTGTAATACTGCTTCTGCAAAAGCTTTACGGTCTATTCAGCAAAGAGATTTGCCACAAATGAAAGGTAACAAGCGAGTGCTTGGTGTAATACGCCCTACCGCAGAGGTAATAGGAGAATACACGTCTACACAACACATAGGCATACTAGGTACACCAGGCACTATAAATTCTAATTCATATGTGCTAGAGATAGAAAAGTTTTTTCCTCAACTTAAAGTTGTGCAGCAAGCTTGTACACAATGGGTGCAGCTCATAGAAGACCATACAAAAGATGAGCAAGTTGTAGATGCAAACGTAAAGTTGGAGTTACACAATGTATTAGAGAAGGATGCTTTATTAGATACTGTTTTATTGGCGTGTACGCACTACCCTATATTGCTACCTATGATACAAAAACATTTGCCGCCTCATATAAAAGTTATTAGTCAAGGCGAAATTGTAGCCCAGAAGTTAGTAGATTATTTAGATAGGCATCAAGATATAAAATCAAAGCTGGCCCAAAATGGTTTAGTAGATTTTTATACCACTGGTAATGTGAATGATTTTGAAAAACACGCATCGCTTTTTTATGAGCAGCCTGTAAAAGCAAAAAATATAAATTTTTGAATAAGTAAAGATTTTAATGATGCTGATACAACGATACACTGCCAATTGGATTATTTTTTTTGAACAACTTAAAAAGGAAATTCAAATTGGTTTAGAGGGAATCGACTGTGTTATAGAGCATATAGGAAGTACAGCGGTACCAGAGTTAGACGCAAAGCCAATTATAGACATAGATCTTATTTACTTCAATCCAGCAGAATTTAAAAAAATAAGTTTGGGGCTTGGCAAGCTAGGATATTATCATAATGGAGATCAAGGTATTAAACAGCGAGAGGTTTTTAAAAGGAAAGCGAAGGGCTGCAATAAAATTTTTGATAAAATTGACCATCATCTATATGTATGTCTTTCAGGCAGTAAGCCTTTACAACGACATATCTTATCGAGGAACTTCTTGCGAAAAAATGAGTGGGCGAGAATTAAGTATCAAGAAATGAAATACGATTTAGCAGCGAAAGCTGGTCAAGATCGAAAGATTTATGCTGCATTGAAGGAATGTTCTATCAATGAATTCATTGATAGAATTATTATGGATGAACAAAAAATTATGTAAAACTTTGTGATAGATTACAACACTCTCAACTCCGTCCTTCTATTCCTTAACCTTCCTTCTTCGGTTGTATTAGGGGCAATAGGATTAGCCTCACCAAAACCCTTGTATTGCAATCTAGTTGCTGCTATGCCTTTTTCTTCAAGATATTTTTTTACACTCAGCGCTCTATTCTTGCTTAATAATAAATTGGCCGCCGGCGTTCCTACATTATCTGTGTATCCATTAAGAGCGATTCTAAGTGATGGGTTATCCATTAACAGCGCCACAAGATTATCTAGCTCTGTCTCGGAATCTGGACTTAAGTCAGATTTATTAGTTTCAAAAAATAAGTTTTTTAAAACCACATTCGCACCAGCAATTAATGATTGCAATGGAATATCATTGGTAAAAGAACTGTCCGAGAAATATTCTGTGAGTTGATAATTCTCAGAATACAACAAGTAGCCTTTTCTATTTACAGTGAAGGCATATTCATTTCCTATAGGTAATGTTACTAAATAATTTCCATCTTCGTCCGTCTGTAATTTACTTACAACTTGTTTTGTTTTAAGATTAGTAAGTACAACTGCAGAGGGTAGACCAACTTTAGTTTTATCATCAAATACTTTACCTTTTACCCATATTGTCTTAGTAGCTTGTACATCTTTTGGTAATTGAAAAGTGTAAATATCTAGCTTGCCTTTTGTATCTGCACCATCACTTGCATAATATCCTGTGCGGCCATCTGCACTCACTATCAATGAGCCTTCATCATCAATCGTATTTATAGGGTATCCAAGATTGACTGGTTCTCCCCAGTTGCCTTCTTTTTCTTTTTTAGTTACAAATAAATCTGTGTTGCCATAGCCAGGATGCCCATCGCTACTAAAGTACAGCGATTGGTTATCTGCGTGAATAAATGGACTAGCTTCATCCGCCTTAGTGTTAATCGTAGGGCCTAGATTTACAGGTTTCCCCCATCTGTTTTGATTATTTCTTTCCGATACCCAAATGTCTTTGCCACCATATCCTCCTAATCTATTAGAACTAAAGTATAAGAATCTTTTATCTGGCGATAAAGATGGGCTCGATTCCCAGGCATCAGTATTTACTATGTCACCAAGATTTTCTGGATCGTTCCAGCTGCCATTCTTGGCTCTTTTTGCTATGTATAAATCGCAACTGCCAGCACCCTCCGGATAGTTACAACCAGTAAAAATTAACCATTCACCATCTTGAGAAATATTCTGTGCCCCTTCGTTATAATTAGTATTTATTCTTCCTTTTAAGGCAGTTGCATTACGCCAACGACCTTCAATTAATTCTGACTGATAAAAATCTTCATCATTATTTATCCTTCTTGTAAAAATCATTTTTTTACCATCTATGGTTAGTGAAGGAAAATATTCGTGTACAGCAGAGTTGATGCTGTCACCCATATTGATTCTGTTAAGTACAATTGTTCTGTCTTTTGTATTGGCTGCTTGGGCTACTGCAAATTCATAAGATGCTTTTCTGAATGCAGCTGCAGATTTGCTTTGTGTGTTTAAGTCTTTTCTAGCCAAGAATTGATTGACTGTTGTAAGGGCTTTTTCAAAATTACCTACGCCAGCAAGCGAAATAGAGTAAGGCAATAAATAAGTTTTAGAATATTCTGCATCCATACTTAATCCCTTCTCATAATCCTCTACTGATTTCTTATAGTCGTGAAGTAAGCTATGAATCCCAGCTCGAGACAGATATACATCTACAAACTTAGGATCAAGCGCTAGTGCTTTTTCTAGGTTAGCCAAAGCTTCTTCGAACTTTGCATCTTGAGCAAGCTCATAAGCTAATGAATAATAATTGGCGGCTTTTTTATTTACTTTCTCTGGGTTGTACCATTGAGCTTGCGAGGCTAGCGAGAGGCCGATAAATGTGATGAGGACGAAAAAAAATTGAGATATAAAGCGAAATTGATTCATTTTGATTTTTATAGGCAAAGAATAATATGAAAGATAAATCTAAAAAATAATAATGCTATAGATTGAATTGTTAAATAGACGATTAATTAATATTACAAATTTACTTTGAACCAATGTTAGCTTTATTTCGTTTTAAAGTGTCTATATTGGATACTCATTACCCATAAATAAATTAAAATGCAAAGAAAAAGTTTTTTGAAAAGCTCTGCCCTATTGCTCACAGCTTTCGCTATAGGAAGCAAGACGAGTTTTGCGCAGCTGCTGGAAGCAAATGGCTACGAAATAAAAATGCTAACTGATAATGTAGGAATCTTTACTGAGAAGGGTGGAACGATAATGTTTGTGCATACTAGCGAAGGTACTGTAGTAGTAGACACTCAGTTTCCAGACTCTGCTACACATTTAATAGAAGAAATGAAGAAGTTGCAAAAGGGAATTGCAATGGTTATAAATACCCATCACCACGGCGACCATACTGGCGGGAATATACAATTTGTAGAGCTTACCAAAAGGGTCATAGCTCACCAAAATGCGCTTAAAAATTTACAAGAAGTAGCTGCGAAAGCAAAAAATGAAAGCAAGCAATATTTCCCTACAGAAACTTTTGCAGAAAGGTTGTCTTTGCAAATAGGAACAGAGAAGATCGACCTTTATTATTTTGGTGCTGGCCATACTAACGGAGACATTTTTGTGCACCATGTAAATAGCAATACAGTCCACGTGGGAGATTTAGTTTTTAATAGAAGGCATCCTTTTGTAGATAGAAGTGCCGGAGCTAATATGAAAAGCTGGCAGACCGCTCTAACTAAAGCAACAAAAAAATTCTCTAAGAATACCAATTACATTTGTGGCCACGCCGGCAAAGATTTTTCTGTGGAGGTAAAGAAGGCAGATATACTTTTCTTCAAAAAATACTTGAAGGCAGTATTAAAGCAAGTAGGAGAAGATATAGAAAATAAAAAATCGCTAGTAGAAATATTGAAATCAAAAACAATAAAGGGATTCGAAACTTGGGATGCTTCAGGAATAGAAAGACCGCTGACTGCGGCTTATGAAGAGCTCACTGCAAAATAAAAACATAAAAAATGCGATTCTAGGAATCGCATTTTTTATAACTGAGTTTTATCTCAACCTATTACTCTCCTTTATAATCTTACTATCTCTACTAATTCCTCTAGCGGCAAGAAAAAAGAACATTACTATAGCAGCTTGTAGCAATGCAGCAATCCCAATAGTGCCTCCATTATAAGATTGAATATAATAGTAGTAAAGCCCTATCAGACCAGCAGTAAGTAAGATGCCCACGACGCATAATTTAAGCTGAAGACTTCTGTTTTTGTACAGAAAAATAGAAAGGAATGCCACTAAAGCGATGGCAACTGTAAGTGCAATGGTAAAGACATCTTCTGTTCCTTTTAACTCGTATGAAGGAATTAAATCTTTATTAGTACCTGCGTAAAAAGTAGCAAATAATGATAAAGTGGCACAAGCACTAGCCAGCAATAACCATATAGATTGTATTCTTTGTAGCATAGTTTTATTTTTTATTTATACAATGGGAAATTCTTCATCAATGATTTCACTTCCTCTTTTACAGATGCAATGGTATCTACATTATCAATATCCATCAATATTTTATCTATTAATGCTACAATAGTTTCCATATCTCCCTCTTTCATTCCCCTTGTAGTGATAGCTGCCACACCTACTCTAATACCACTAGTTACAAATGGACTCTTATCATCGTAAGGCACAGCATTTTTATTTAATGTAATATGTGCCTTGTCTAATGTCTCTTGTGCTTTCTTTCCTGTAATATTTTTATTTCTAAGATCAATAAGCATCAGATGATTATCTGTACCACCGCTGATAATATCGTAATCTCTTTTCAATAATGCAGCCGCCATAGCTTGTGCATTTGCTTGTACTTGCTTGGCATAAACGGTAAATTCATCGGTTAATATTTCTCCGAATGCAATTGCTTTAGCTGCTATCACATGCTCAAGTGGTCCACCTTGTGTACCAGGAAACACGGCCATATCTATTAGATTACTCATCTTACGAACATTGCCTTTCATATCCAATAACCCTAGTGTATTGTCAAAATCTTTATGCATTAAAATGATACCACCCCTTGGGCCACGTAAAGTTTTATGAGTAGTACTCGTTACAAAATGGCAATGTGAAAATGGAGAACTCAATAATCCTTTTGCAATAAGACCAGCAGGATGTGCCATATCACAAAGTACAAATGCGCCCACCTCATCTGCTACTTTTCTGATGCGCTCATAATCTATATCTCTACTATAGGCAGATGCACCACAGATGATCAGTTTTGGTTGTACTGTTCTTGCCTTTTCTTCCAGCATCTCATAATCTATCAGCCCGGTTTCTTTTACAACACCATAAAAATGGCCATTATAAGTTTTTCCAGAAAAATTTACTGGAGAGCCGTGCGTTAAATGTCCACCCATACTTAAATCTAAACCTAGAATGCTATCGCCAGGTTTTAGTATGGCAAGCATCAAAGCGGCATTGGCTTGTGCGCCACTATGTGGTTGTACATTAGCGTATTCGCACCCAAAAATTTCTTTTGCTCTGTCTATTGCGAGTTGTTCTACCTGATCTACAATTTCGCAGCCACCATAATATCGCTTCCCAGGATAACCTTCTGCATATTTATTAGTAAGGCAGGTTCCCATAGCTTCCATCACCTGCGTACTAGCGAAGTTTTCGCTAGCTATAAGCTCTATCCCATATTCTTGGCGATCTGCTTCTTGTTGTATTAAGTCAAAAATCTTTATATCTCTTTGCATAAATTTCTTGTATTTATACGGCAAAGATAAGCCTGTAAAAATAATAATCAGTTAAGCTCTTATAGCAATTCTATTTAATCTTTCGTGTAAAAATGTTTACTTTCACGACTCATTTATTTTACCAAAATAGATTGCGGTGCCTTCGAAAGAGGTAAAGCAATTGTTTCTGTAATTATGAAGGCAATTATCCCCGTAGCAGGTGCTGGCACAAAACTTAGACCGCATACTTATACCCAACCCAAAGCACTTATTCCGCTAGCGGGCAAGACTGTGTTGAGTATTATTGTAGATCAGCTGGTGGCTGCTGGCATTACAGAATTTGTATTTATTATTGGATATTTAGGCGATAAGATTCAAGACTATGTAAATGAGCATTATAGTGATCTTCATTGTGAGTTTGTACTACAAAATGATAGATTAGGTACAGGGCATGCCATAGAAATTACGAAAAATTTGGTAGGCGATGAAGAAGTAATCATTGTTCTTGGCGATACTATTGCCGAGTACGACGTGCTAGAGGTTGTAAATGCTCCACACTCTATACTTTGCGTAAAGAGGGTGGATGATCCACAATCATTTGGCGTAGCAGAACTCGAGGAGGATGGTGATAAAATTTTGAGAGTGGTAGAGAAGCCATCTATACCCAAAACCAACTTGGCCTTGGTAGGTATCTATAAAATAAAGGAGACTAAGCTTTTGTTTGAATGCTTAGAAGCGCAGCAAGAAGCGCTCAAGGGAGTTTATGAAACCTTCTCGCTCACTGATGCGTTAGATTTGATGATACAGAAGGGAGTACAGTTTAAAGCAGTAAAAGTGAAACATTGGTTTGACTGTGGTAAGAAAGAAAGTCTGTTAGAGTCCAATGCTATCTTACTTAAAAAATTTGGTGGTAATAAGCAAGATGGCCATGAATATTTTAATACTGTTATCATTCCTCCTGTGTTTATTGAAAAAGGATGTAAGGTTACTAATTGTGTGATCGGGCCCAATGTTGCGATTGGAGAATTTACAGAGCTTAACCATGTAATTCTAAAAAATTCAATTGTAGGAGCTTATAGCAATCTCTTTGAAATTGTACTCAGCAATTCTTTGATAGGAAATGATGCAGATGTAAAGGGCGTTACCAGAAATTTAAATATTGGAGATAATACTGCTATCGATCTAAGCGGCGGTAGTAAATAAAAGGATTGCCTTATGCCATTTATCCCAAGTACTGCGGTACAAGAACTCTTAAAGATAGAAAAACCCATCATACAAGCTGGTATGATTTGGGCAAGCGGTTGGCGACTAGCATCTGCTGTAAGTAATGCAGGTGGTCTTGGTACTATTGGTGCTGGCAGTATGTATCCTGCTGTGTTAAGAGAACATATTTTAAAATGTAAAACAGCTACTTCTAAGCCTTTCGCTGTGAATCTCCCTTTGCTTTATCCTAGTATAGGGGAGCATCTAGATACAATTATTGAATTAAAAGTGCCAATTGTTATCACTAGTGCTGGTAATCCCAAACTATATACACAAAGGCTAAAGGATAATGGGATTAAGGTTATTCACGTAGTAAGTAGTGCTTTATTTGCACAAAAATCCGAGGCCGCTGGGGTAGATGCTGTAGTGGCAGAAGGCTTTGAGGCTGGCGGCCATAACGGAAGAGAAGAGACGACAAGTTTTGTACTTATTCCGCTGGTGAAAGATGCCGTAAAAATTCCTGTTATAGCTGCAGGAGGAATTGCCACTGGCAAACAAATGTTTGCAGCTATGGTACTAGGTGCAGATGCAGTACAAATAGGAAGCAGATATGTAGCGAGTGATGAAGCTAGTTGCCACGATGATTTTAAAACATTGGTAGTAAATAGTGGTGAAGGTGCTACCGAACTTTCTCTAAAAAAACTCACTCCTGTGAGGTTACTTAAAAATAAATTTTATAAAGAAATTATTGCCTTACAAGATGCCAATGCCAGTAGAGAGGACCTTGAAGAACATCTAGGAAGAGGACGAGCTAAGCAGGGAATGTTTGAAGGAAATCTGGTAGAAGGCGAATTGGAAATTGGGCAAGTTTGCGCTTTAATTAACGAAAAATTGCCCGCAGAGCTTATAACGAGGCAAATTTGGCAGGAATTCAACAGTTTTCTCTAAATAATACGAAAATATAAGCCCTATATTTGCTCATATTTTTCTTAATCAATTTAGCCTCATAATGCTTAGAGCTATTGGCAACCCAATATCCAAGTTAATACTTAGTTTATGCTTCATATTTGCTTTAGCTATTGCTAATGCGCAGCCTCCTACTACAAATCCGCCGGGTGGTATAGATCCTACAAAAATTGATCCTAAAACGCTTACGCCCACTCAACTTAAATCTTTATTAGAAGATGGTAATAAGGATAATGGTAAGGATAGAAACGAAACATTAAAAAATAAGAAGGTAGAGAAGGATTCTCTACTTGTAAATGGTACTAATAAGAAGGAGCAAGGCACTCCCACATTCGGACAGGAAGCTTTTGCTAGTTCTGCAAATTCGGACTTAGCTACACTTAGCACACCACCATTGGACTATCCAATAGGTGTGGGCGATATAATTGTAGTGGCTCTTTGGGGTGGTGCAGATTATCAAGAGGAGTATTTTGTAGGTAGAGATGGTGCAATTTTTCCAAAAGGACTTGGTAAGATATATGTAGCTGGGTTTACCTTTGAGAATGTACAACGCATAGTAGCTTCAAGATTCCAAAGTGTTACGCCTCCTGGGACTAATGTGCAAGTTACACTTGGGCAGCCAAGAACGATCAATGTAAATGT
>JBBRHK010000010.1:0-17507 GCA_038222815.1 Chitinophagales bacterium | reverse complement strand
TAAAGATAGTTCTATTAGCTTTTAAATTAATTAACGATATTCCAAGCCACAGAATACATCAAGTTTTAATTTGGCAAGCCAAGTAATAGAAGGAGCTTAAGTCTTAAACTTTTTGGCAAATATTTCAAAATATTTTAAGCTTTTTACATCATATCAATAGCACTTGCAAAAAGACTCCACTTATTAATTTAATAACCGAAACAGACAATAACAAAAAGTGAAACCTCTAAGAAAACACTTTTCCTTCCTCCTTATATGATTTAAATTCCAATGGATTATTACTAAAATCTAGTACAAACATGGTGAGCTGCTCACTAGGTTTTCCTTCATAACGTACTTGTGGCGAGACTATAAATTTAACATTGGCATTTTTAAATTTACCTTCTATTTCTTTAAATTTTTCTGCAGAGACCAAGCAACCAAAATGTGGAATAGGAACACTTACGCCATCCACCAGTCCGCAGTAATCAAGGGCAGGAAAATCTTGGCTAATATGAGCAGAAAGTTGATGACCAAAGAAATCAAAGTCAATCCATCTATCTGTGGAGCGGCCTTCTTTACAGCCAAGAATATTTACATAAAAATCTCTGGTGCTGGGAATGTCTTTTATTTTGAAAGCGTAGTGAAAGGCGGGCATAAATATTTTTTTTGGGAAGATAGTAAAAAAGCAGACTCAATTTAGTGAGACTGCTTTTTGTATCGGAAAAGCAGACTTCAACTGCCGTCCGCAGAATTAGGCGAATTTGAAGCCGATGCTCATTTTTGATGATCTAATGTCTTTACAAATCTTCTGCCTGCGCCACTTTTAACCATTTCTCGTAAGCCATTGCTTCTTTTTTGTCTTCAAAATCCTTTGTAAAAATGATATTCCAAGGCCTGTATTTACTGGTCCAATCTTTTCCTAAAAAATTATGAGATAGCATTCGCTGTTCAATATTTGATGTAAAGCCGGTGTAGTGCTTTTGGGTTGTTTCTGAAAATAGTATATATACAATGTACATAGTAAAATAAAAAAAACCATTCCTTGCGAAATGGTTTTGTATCGGGAAGCAGACTTGAACTGCCGACCTTCGGGTTATGAATCCGATGCTCTAACCAGCTGAGCTACCCCGACATTCACTTTCAAGTTTTAAATAAACAACAGACTTGAACTGCCGTCCGCCACTAGGCGGATATGAATCCGATGCTCTAACCATCCGCCGCGGCGGATACCCCGACATTCACCCCATTTTTCAATGTGGGCGGCAAAAATAAGGCAATTTTTGATAGTGGCAAAAGAGAATAGTGCAAACAAGGAAACTATAATGAAATTTACCCTCCTAAAATTCAAAAATTAATATTTTTTCCTGTCCCTACCCTAATAAAACAACAAAAAAATGCCACCCTTTCAGGGTTTTTAAAAAATTATTGGAACTTACGACTATAATAATTTCATCCCTTCAGGATGAGTGCAATTCCTTTAATGCCGACTTTCTTTCCGCATCCATTTACACGAAAGCACTTCTTACTTGCTCAATTCCGCAAAATATTTATGGAAATAAGGAATCGTTTCTATGCCCTTATAATAATTCTCTACATTATATTTTTCATTAGGGCTATGCAGATTATCACTATCCAAACCAAAGCCCATAAAGATAATTTTGATACCGAGTTCTTTTTCAAATAACGCACAAATTGGAATACTGCCACCACCTCTCACTGGAATAGGTGCTTTACCAAAGGTTTGCTGTATTGCTTTAGATGCTGCCTTGTAGCCTGTGCTATCTATTGGAGTCATATAAGGCTCACCGCCGTGATGTAGCGCAGCTTTTACTGTTATGTATGGAGGTGCTATTTTTTGCAAATGATTGATGAGCATTTCGGTAATTTTTTCGCTGCTTTGATTAGGTACTAACCTAGCAGAAATTTTTGCAAAAGCTTTACTTGGCAAAACTGTCTTTGCACCTTCACCTGTGTAACCTCCCCAGATACCATTCACTTCTAGAGTAGGTCGTATTCCAGTACGCTCATTGGTACTAAAATCTTTCTCGCCCCACACTTCTTTTATACCTAGGTCAGCTTTAAATTCTTCCTCATTAAATGGTGCTTCGGCCATTAATGCTCTTTCCTCTTTTGTAGCTACTACCACATCATCATAAAATCCTGGAACTGTAATGTGGTTATTTTCATCGTGCATAGAAGCAATCATCTTTGCCAGTATGGTGATCGGATTTGCCACTGCACCACCATATACACCACTATGCAAATCTCTATTAGGTCCAGTAACCTCCACTTCTATATAACTCAAACCCCGCACACCTACATCAAGGCTAGGCGTATCTAAGCTTAGCATTGCTGTGTCACTTATCAGTATCACATCTGCTGCAAGCAACTCTTTGTTTGCTGCTACAAATTTTCCAAGGTTAGGTGAACCTACCTCTTCTTCTCCTTCAATACAAAACTTAATATTGGTAGAAAGTGAATTCGTTCTCACCATTGTTTCCAATGCCTTTACGTGCATATAAAACTGTCCTTTATCATCGCAACTTCCTCTAGCAAATATTTTACCGTCAATAATAACAGGTTCAAATGGTCCGCTATTCCAAAGCTCTAACGGCTCAGCAGGTTGTACATCATAGTGCCCGTATACTAGTACAGTGGGTAATGCAGGATCAATCATCTTTTCTCCATATACCAATGGATGACCTTCCGTTTCATAAATTTTTACCACATCTGCTCCAGCCTCTTCTAGCCTTGCTTTTACAAACTCTGCACATTTTTGCATATCTGCTTTATGTTCAGACTTTGCACTAATACTTGGTATTCGTAACATATCTAGCAACTCCGATAAAAATCTATCCTTGTTTTCATTTTGATAATCATTCCAATTTTGCATATTTCTATTTTATAATGTGTAATTAATATGTAGTTTGTTGAGTTATTATTTTTGGCCTAGTGCGTAATTTTTATTTTAACAATTTATACATCAATATTGTTGAAAATTTTAAGAAAATCCAATACTAAGTAAGTACATTCGTTCCACGATTGCTTGTCAGTTCATCAGCCTTTGTTTCGTTCCGCCAATTCTTTTTTTTGGTGTTACCTTACAGAGGCTGAGTCTATTTAAGGATATTATACCTTTCCAAATCTGTCACTTACAAAGTTCCAATTTACAAGTTTCCACCAGCTTTTTACGTAATCTTTTCTCTTGTTTTGGTAATTAAGATAATAAGCATGTTCCCAAACATCTATTCCTAATAGTGGAAAGCCTTGAAAAGCATTTACAGTCATTAGCGGGTTATCTTGGTTAGCTGTACTACCAATGGCTAGCTCCTTATTTTGCTTTACATATAACCAAGCCCATCCACTTCCAAATCTTGTGTTAGCCGCTTCTTCAAATTGCGACATAAATCTCTCAACAGTTCCAAAACTTTTTTCAATCGCTGCTTTCAATTCACCACTCGGCATATTATTCTCTGATGAAGCTTGCATACTTTGCCAAAACAATTCGTGGTTATAATGGCCACCTGCATTATTCCTCATTGCGGCAGAATACTTATCTATCGATCTAAGAATTTCCTCTACTGATGCTGGTTTTACTGGCATTTCTTTGGCAACTGCTTCATTCAACTTAGTGGCATATCCTGCTGCATGTTTGGTATAGTGAATCTCCATTGTACGAGCATCTATCACAGGTTGTAATGCATCATAGGCGTATGGCAACTTAGATTGACTAAATCCTGTAGTGAACTCTCTACCCAATACTGTAGTTTTTGATTCACTACAAGAGGATAAGAAAGTACCAAGAACTCCTGTGCCAATGGCGGTGAGAGCAGCTGTTTTTCCAGTAAGTTGTAAAAAGTCTTTTCGGTTAAACTTCTTTTGTATCATATTCTATCTTTTTGCGGAATGCTAACTTTTCCTTTACTCTCCTATAAAAGATAAGATACCTTTCCTTATTAAAAATTTGCGAGTCATTCATAGCCTTATAAGTAAAAAAAGCTCCCACAGGAGAAAGAACGGCTACTGCAAGCCACATACCTTGCCAAGCAGGTAATATCCCTTCTTTCACAAATTTCTCGCCAAACATATTGAGCAAGTGAAATATAAGAAAAAATACAATGGCTACCACTAGTGGCATTCCAAGCCCTCCTTTTCTTATTATAGAGCCTAAAGGCGCACCGATAAATAATAGTACCAAGCAAGCTAAGGACAAAGAATATTTTTTATGCCACTCAAACTGAGCATACCTTAAATTTTTATTCTTTTCCTCCAAAGCAGTAGCAGAAAAATCTAAGGATGATTTTATTTCACTAAATACATTTATAGACCTATCTTTTATTAATATTTTAATAGAGTCTGGGATGGCAGCTTTTACGTTACTAGTAAGTGCTTTTTCATAAACAGAATCGCTAAGGTTCAAATAATGAAAATAATTGGACACCACTTTTCCAGATTCTGTAAGCATCTTCTTACGTGTGGATTCCATAGAATCTATCTCTATATTTAGCTGCCGAGTACTCATCATACGAGTACTATTTTTAAACACACTGTCATTGGTTTTTTGAAGCTTTAGACCGCTGAGATCAAATAGTTTTTTAAACTCTTTGAAATGTAGCCGCACAAACTCCGTGGCTGTGTCACCAAACTGTCCTGTTTCTTGATAACGATAACCATCCTTCAAATTAAACTCTAAGTAACTACTCCCCTTTCTACTTACCATTAAGCCCTTTTTGGCACTTATCGCATTATCTTGTAGCGGATTAGACTGCTCGTAAACCAACACATCATTAATGATGCTATCGCCTTTTTCTTTACTTTCTGCTCGTATTACATAATTAGGAATCTGTGTAAAAAATACCCCTTCCTTTAGAGCAAAAGCAGGCTTCTTGTAAACTATATCATTGTACAGCGTCACAAATTTCAACTCTGTAACAGGTATCACATAATTAGCAAACAGATAGGAAATTCCGCACATAATCACTGCCAAAAATATAAGCGGCCTCATAAATCTAAGTAAAGAAATACCAGATGATTTAATTGCGACTAATTCAAAACTCTCTCCAAGGTTACCAAAACTCATTATGGAAGATATAAGAATAGCGATGGGCATAGCAAGAGAAATAAGGGCCGCAGCTGCATACCAGATAAATTTTCCCCAAGTCACAAAGTCAAGACCCTTACCTACAAGGTCATCAATGTATTTCCAAAGTATCTGCATCATTAATACAAATACGGCAATAAAAAATGTAATTATAAATGGCCCAAGAAAAGATTTTAAAATAAGTTTGTCTAGCTTTTTAAACATAAGGGCATTTCTTTGTAACAGCCTAATACTAATATATGTACAATACTACAAAAGTACCATTTTCATTGGCGGAAATAGAATTAATTGAAAACTCAGAAGTGTTTTTAACTAAAAAAAAGGCGTTTGAAAATGTGATACTTTATTTATCCAATATGCAAAATGATTTAGCTAATCGAATAGCAGAAGATGATCGGCTAAATTGGATAAGAGATAAATATACCCATCAAAAAATTTCTACTGGCGAGAACTATCAATTAATGCCTTACCAAATAAGTGATTTCCCAGCACTCTTTGCCAAGGAAGATGTATTTACAATTAGATGCTTAGTGTGGTGGGGCAATGAAGTAAGCATTCATTTTCTATTACAAGGAAAATACTACAGGCAATATGCAGAAAATATAGAGATGAATCTTCATAAGTTGCCGAAAGGGTTTTATAAATGTACTGCACCTAGTCCTTGGGAGCACGAATTTATAACTAGTAACTATATTCCGCTAGAGTCTTTCTCTTTCAATACCGAAGAAACTACATTTTTAAAAATTGGCAAAAAATATGCCCTTGATATTTTAACCAAGGGCACTACTGATATTGTAAATGATATACTTCTGCTATTAAAACTACTAGTAAAAACCTAGCTTCCTAGTCTGTGAAATAATTCTTTAATTTGATATTCCCAAAGCTGACTTTGATCTTTAATTTCTTTCTTTTCTGCAAAGTCCTTAATGATTAAAATAGTTTGATTAGTTACCTCTGACTTATCTATTTCAAATTCAAAATACTCATCTTCCTCAGAATGCTGCCAGTGGTATCTTATAAATTTATCTTGTTCTTTATCTACAAGATCTGCTAGGTCTACACTACCGTCCCAGCCAAAACTGTAGACTCCATCTTTCTCATTTACCTCATCAGCAAACCATTCCTGCAAAGCAGAAGGGTTGCTTAAAAACTCGAATAAAATGCCGGGCGAACATCTCACAGGATATTCAAGTGTATATAATTGTTTTTTGCTCATTGTAATATTGGTAATCTCCGTTTTTGTAATTGTGCAATAATAATAATTTAGTTACTACTAAAAAAATTATCGTTTAGTATATAATGTTTCAATATAGGTAATTGTTTTCGAAAATTCCAATTTGTTGATTCCAAGTATAAATATATTCGCATAAAATATTCTTGAGATTAGTTTAAAGTTGCGCTACAGTTGATACACAATCAATAAAAAAAGCCTGAGTGTTACACTCAGGCTCCTTGAATTACTCAAATAGTATTTACAGTTTAGTATTCTTAAACTGAGCAGAGTTAGCAGCTTCTACTCCAGCTCCATCAGTTTTCTGAACTCCAAAATTCACTTCCATTTTATAATTGCCAGCAGCTGCAGGCGAAGGGAAATTGCCAGGCAAATTGTACCCAAAGAAACCACCAGTACCAACAGAAGAACTTGTACTTTCTACTGAATATTTGTTACTCCAATCACCATTTACTGGTAGCATTAGATACTCATTTCCAGTACCAGATATGGCCAAAGAATTTATGGCAAACTGCACAGAATTTAGTCTAGTAAATTGCTGGCTAGGAGTTGGTACTGGATTATTCCATCCACCAGGAGTAGCATTACCTACTATAAACAAATTTGAAGGAATTTCTGGACCCACATAAGGCTGAATTTTATATTTACCTCTTTGGAAATCTAGTGTTATTTTAAACCAACCGCTTGTTGCTGGACTTTTAAAATTTTGTGGCAAATTATAATCAAAATCTCCACTTACTTCTACCCCTGGCAAATTATTAACTTGTAACGAATATTTTAGATTCCAATTACCATTTTCTGGCAATACTAAAAATTCTCTTGCTCCATTCATATTGAACACACCCACATAAGTCACAGAATCTACCTTACCAAACTCTTGCGTTGGAGTGGGTACAGGATTGTTCCATCCACCTTGAGTACCATCACCGACAATAAATAATTTACCACCTATAGGTAAAGTTACTTTAGGAGGTGTAACATAGGCTCTCATTTGAACCCTTACAACATTAGACACTAATGGCTCATTTCCATTTGCATACGATGATCTCACTCTTACATCTATATTATAAAGCGTATTAAAGAGCAATCCTTTATCAATTAGCAGTTTTGTAATGTCTTTTCCCTTTAGTGAAAAAGATTTATCACCAGCTATAACAGCAGAGTAATAGGGATTAGCGAACGACTTTCCAGCAGAATCAATTTCTAAAGTGTATTTAACGGAGTTAGAGTCTGTGGCATATTTTGGTGATGTCCAGCTAAAATTTACCACCGTTGCGGCAGAATCTGTTACTGCTGGAGTTATGGTTGCAGAAGATGAAGTCAATGCAGGAGATACGCCATCATTAAAAGTCTGAAGGTCATCTACCTTTTCGCAACTAGCAAATATTGTAGCGGAAACAAGCAGGGCTGCTGAAATTTTTAAAATATTTTTCATTTTAATTAATTTTTTATTTTTTTATAATTCTACTTTAGCTGTCTTAGCAGTAAGATTCACAGTTACCTTGTAAGACCTTGTAACCGCCGGTGACTTTATAGCGTCTGGGTCACTACCGCCTCCAGGATTTTCAGCAATGCTAAATGTTTGTCCTAAAACATCTGTGATTGCGCCAGCGGCAGCACCCCACTGTGGCTGCCATTGACCCTGTACGGTTAAGAACTTATAGAAAATACCACCAGTAAGTTGGATTGTAATTGTGTGGTTTCTAGTTACAGGATCGTAATCAAATTTTTGATTGGCAGGTGGAGTATTTGTCCAATTAGAAGCACAAGCTTCTCCGGTAATCCAAAGGTCAGGAAATACAGAATACGTCCTTGCTTTAAAAGTCAAAACATTTGAAGATAAATTAGTTGCATTTACATCCGACAATGCGCCTATGTAAGAAGTAATTCTTGCCTCTACTCTTACTACAGAATCAAAATTTAAGCCAAGACCACCTTCAGAAACAGCTTTAATAAGAAAATCGTTAAATGCACCTTGAGTATATGTTTTGCTCAAGTCAGTAGAAGAACTACTAACACTCACCCAAGGACCACCTATTTTCCTGAGTTGTAAGGCATAGCTTACATTCTGGCTACTCACCCCAGTATTTAATCTATAAGTTGGATTTGTCCAGTTAAAAGTAATTGCTGGCAGAGCAGCGTTTGCCTTTAGTAAGGAAACAGAATCTGCTGAGCCACCAGGTATGGCAGCAGACAGGGAAGGTGCTGTACCAGAATCAAAAACCACTTGGTTCTCGTCCTTCTCACAAGACCATAGCCCGATTGCAATTAGCAAAAACGCTATAATTTGTACTGAATATTTTTTCATATGCTTTATTTTTTTGTTTGTACTATTTAAGGAGTTTAAATCATAGAATGCAGTCAATTAAATCTTAAGATTTTGTTTAATAAACTAATTTATCATTATAATTAAAATCCAGTATTTTGGGTTAGATTTTCATTTGAATTACGTGCAGCAGAAGGAATAGGAAATAAATTGTACTTACTGTTAACTGAAGTACCAGCAGCTACACCGCCTTTCCAGGGCCATAAATAAGTACCGGTTGTAAGTAGGTTATATCTTACTAAATCTGTTCTCCTATGACCTTCCCAATATAATTCTCTTGCTCTTTCTGCAAGAATAAAGTTTAGATCCATTTGACCAATTACTATTGGTAATGCCTGTGCCCTATTTCTAATAGCAGTAATATAACCAAAAGCAGTAGCAAGACTTCCTCCTGTACCACCTCTCAATACAGACTCTGCATAAATTAAATGCATTTCTGCTAAGCGGAAAATTGGAAAATCTATATCGGAAAAATAATTTGTCGGATCGTTGGTAACACCACCGTCAGCACGTATATTTCTGTACTTGGCAACGTGAAGTCCATTGCTAAAATCACTTACAACTGGAATAGCAATTTGAGATGGTGCTGTACCAAATGCTGATGTAGTAAACATAGCACGCTTATCTGTAGCCCCAGTAAGGTCTGGAAATTGATTAGCCAGTCCAGATGTAGCCCTATAACCAAACCAGCCACTGTTAGATCCAAAGTCTGCATTATCAGCGCCCACTGGTGCATGTATAAAGAAAGTAGTATTACCGTTACTTGTTGTATTAAAACCGTCACAGTTTGCTGTGAAAATAAATTCATTTTTCGACGTTCTATTATTATCTGCCATAAACAATTCCCTATAGTTGTTGTGTAGGCTATAACCGCCGCCTATTACCTTACTAGAGTAAGTAATAGCATCCGTAAATCTTGGAGTACCTGAATATACCTCTGCGTTAAGGTATATTCTTGCAAGTAAAGCCCAGGCCGCACCTTGATCTACCCTACCATAAATAGCAGTCTTTACCGCTGGCAATTCTGCATCAATATCTTTAAGTTCAGACTCAATGTAAGTAAATAAATTAGCCCTACTTATTTCCTTTGGCCTAAAAGCACCCACTAAATCGGCTTCGGTAATGAACGTAGATTTACCAAACAAATCCATCATTACCCAATAATTAAAAGCCCTAAGAAATCTCGCTTCTGCTCTAGATTTTTTAATCCCATCAGCAGCGGCGCCAGTAATATTGCGCTCAGCTAGCTTAGAATCAGATGACTCTCTTATATATTCATTTATGAGCGTAATGTTATAAATGGGCCGAGCATAAATTCCCTGCACAAAAAAATCTCCACTGTTATAACTCAGATTATGAAAATCTTGAATTGTCTGGTCATTCCATGCTACAACCGCATGGTCTGTGGTTAGCTCTTGAGCGTTAAAAAAGTTCCTTATAAAGGCTGTCTGAGAGCCTGGATCTAACCCATTGATGTCTGCACCACCGTCACCACCAGAATTACCAGTGACAGATAGCGTTGCGTAAATCTTTGCAAGCACAGCATTGTAACCAGCCGCATTTGCGTACACTTTCTCAGGAGTAAGTTCATTTTGCGGAAAGATGTCTAATTTTTTGGCACATCCCGCAATGCCTAGGCAAATGACTACGCATATAAGCAGGGAGTGAGTGATTTTATTTTTCATATAAATAGTATTTTAATATTTTAATTAAAAATTAAGGCTTGCACCAATGTTGTAAATTCTCGGACGTGGATAAATATTGTTGTCTACTCCCGAAGAATTTGCCGATTCTGGATCTGCGCCGCTATATTTAGTAACAACAAAAACGTTTTGAATGTTTGCGTTCAGTCTTAGGTTAGCCTTTCCCTTTACCACTTTGCCAAGATCATAGCCAAGATTTATATTATCCAACCTGAAAAAAGCTGCATTCTCCACATAAAAGTCGCTGAGGTACCTATTATTCGTAAAGCCAGTTTGCAGATAATTTGTGGAAGCATTACCCAAATGTTGCACTGGGTTTTGAATATTTCTTAAAGTACCATTATTAGAAGCAAAGTTGTTGTACAAGTAATTACCTATCATACCGTGGCCAGCAAGTCCTAGTGAGTATTTCTTATAAGATACGGAAGTATTCAAACCATAGATTACATCTGGCGCAGGCTTCTTGTAAAAATACCTGTCATTATCATCATTGCCATTCACCGCACCGTCTCTATCTAAGTCATCATACAGACCTTCAATTGGCCTGCCATTACCATCATACACTTGTTTCTTGGTATAAAAAACAAATGGTGCATAACCCACATTATACCTTCCGATGTTATTTCCCGTACCACCAGCTATACCACCCACAGCAAGCCCTTTAAAGTTAGGGTCGATATAATCAATTAGTTTTGTGATTTCTGTTCTATTATAAGAAGCATTGAAGCCAAAAGACCAGTTCCAATCCTTCTGTTGCACAGGGATAAAATTCATAGCCAATTCAACTCCTCTATTCTCCAAATTTCCAACGTTTTTAAGTAATCGAATATCAAAATTCGCACCGTTTGGAATATCTACTATACTAAGTAAGTCTCTGGTCTTCTTCTGATAGATATCAAAAGTACCTGTGATTCTATTGCTAATAAAACCAAAATCTAACCCCAAATTTATAGTTTGTGTAGTTTCCCATTTCACAGAAGGGTCATAAGCAGCTGGCCTAAGCACATCTACAAATGCATCTCCAAACTGGTACCTTGCACCTGGATTTGCAAAACCATATCTTGGTAGAAAACTATAGAAGCCAATACCATCTTGCTGACCCGTTTCTCCAATAGAAGCCCTCAACTTTAAATCAGATATTTTATTAGAACCCTTAAAGAACTCCTCTTTTAACTTCCAGGCTAAGGCCACAGCTGGGAAGTAGCCTATCCTGTTTGCTTCTGCAAACTTAGAACTTGCATCTCGCCTTAATGACGCTGTAAGTAAATATTTATTATTGTAAGTATAATTTAACCTACCAAGGTAGGAATCAATAGCATACCCATTTCTATCAGTTAAAAATTGAGGGGCAGCACCAGTGATTGTATCTACCGCTCCATCTTGAAAGAAGTTAAATGTATTTATATCATCCGTGAAGTATTCCTGATAACTATGACCCACGAGTACATCAATTTTACTCTTTATAGAATTTAAATTCTTCTCATAAAATAACTGAACATCCGAAATTCTACTTGACTTAGTCTGATCGTAAACTGTTTTTCTTCCTCTCCCAAGTTGTGATATAGCAGAAATAACTGAAGTAGAATCTCTAATATCTGATCCCGTACCGCGAGCCCTATCCGTTCCAAGATTTACTAAAAGATGTAACTCTGGAAGGAAATGCATTTTATAATCAAGTTGTATATTTCCTATAAAGCGATTTACATTACCATTATTATTACGTTGCTCCAGTAATGCCAAGGGATTTCTAGTAGCTAATGGATTAGGTGAAGTAGTACCTGGAATTATCCACTCATAAAACCCTCCATACTTCGTATCTCCACTCCTTACAGGCTGTGTAGGATCAAATGCAACAGCAGATCCTATAGCCCCTTCATCTGCAAAACGGGTTTGAGTATTCGTATATTTAGCATTGATATTAACAGAGAGGTGATTGTCAAAAAACTTTGGTGAAAGATTTAAAGAAGTAGTTATCCTATCAAATTGATTTGTACGTAGGTTACCCTCTTGAGTGAGGTAACCTAAAGAAGCTCTAACAGGAAGCGCAAAATTCTTACCTATTTGGGCAGTACCACTGGCACTAACCGAGTTATCAAAACCTAGTGCATCTTGATAAATCTGATTTTGCCAGTTTGTATTGGCTGTTCCTAGAAAACTTTGGAATGTAGGATTTGCTTGAGTATTTACAATAGAGCGTATCTGGTCGCCGCTAAGAACATCTACTCTTTGCGCTACTTCCCCTACAGAAAATCTTGTGTTGTAATTAAATCTGAACTTCTTAGAATTCGCTTTCTTAGTTGTAATAATGATTACACCATTTGTAGCACGAGAACCATACAAAGCGGCCGCTGATGCGTCTTTCAACACACTCATACTCTCAATGTCATCTGGATTGATAGTAGACAGCAAGTTAGCAGAACCAGCAACACCATTACCTTCTACTGGCAATCCGTCTATCACAATCAAAGGATCATTGCTTGCACTCAAAGATGCAGCACCTCTAATTCTAATTTTACTACCACCACCAGCAGATCCTCCACCCGTAGTTACTTCAAGACCCGCAACTTTACCTTGCAACAATTGCTCAGCAGAGTTAATATTTCCTTTCTGAAAATCCTTTGTCCCTACCGAAACAACAGATCCAGTAAGGTCTGATTTTTTCTTAGTACCGTAGGCTATCACAACTATCTCGTCGAGCTTTGTGGTAGAAGTAGCCATTACCACAGCACTAGCAGCGCTAGCTTTCAATTCTTGGGTAACATAAGATACTGATGTAAATACCAAAATAGAGTTACCTGAAGGCACATCTATTTTGTAACTTCCGCTAGCATCAGATTGAGTACTTTTTTGTGTTCCCTTTAGAGTAACTGTAATTCCTGAAAGACCAAGGCCATCACTGTTTACTATTTTCCCACTAATAACATTTTGCGCAAAGACAGGCAATGCGGCAAACAAAAACATCACAGAGAATACTAAGATTCTCTTCATAGTCTGCTGGTTTTTTTTCATAATGCAGAGGCAATTAAAGATGATAAAATAAATGTGTATTTTTTACACATTAAGCTAATTCGAATTGTGAAGTTACACGGTTTTTTAACATAAACAAAAAATAACATTTGGTCAACAAATAAGTAACATAAAATGTTTTTAATCAGCTAAAAGTCAATCCCTGCCCAACTCTTCTTTTTATTTTGATATTTATTAAAATTGAATTGGTAGAGCTTCCCGGGCCTGTGTGTGACGTTAGTTTCTACTTCCTCCAAGTCTGTAAGCAAATCCATTGCAAAAAACTTCTTTCTAAAGTTTCTCCTATCCATTTTAAGCTCTAAAATAGACTCATACAAGTTTTGTAACTCTCTAAGTGAAAACTTCTTAGGCAAAAGATTAAACCCTAAAGGATGTTCTAATATTCGCTTTTGTAGTCTCGCATTACAAATATCAAAAATCTCTTGATGGTCAAAGGCAAGATTAGTTACCGACGATACATCGTGCCAATGAATTTCATTATCAAATTTCTTTAGCGAATACTGATGAATGTTGAGCAATGAATAATAAGCCACTGTTACTACCCTACCGGCAGGATGCCTTTTTATTTTTCCAAAAGTCTGCACCTGCTCCAGGTATACATCCGACATTCCTGTTCTTTCAAATACTATTCTATTAGCAGCTGCATCTATGTCTTCATTAGGATCTACTAAGTCGCCAAGTAATGACCATTGTTCTTTAAACTTTGTTATATCACTTCTTATGAGCAATACCTTCAACTTATTTTCGTCGAATCCAAAGATTACACAATCCACAGACAAAGTAATTCCGCTTGAATTTTGTACTTCTTGCTGTATCCTATTAATACTTTTTTTAGGCACTTTTTTTCCTTGATCAATATTCATCTTAATACAGTTTAAGGTTTAATAAATGGAATGCTATTGCTGCTATTTCCTTGCTGAATTCTGAGATAATAAGTACCGCCCGACATAACGTTGAGTACATTATCAAAATTCAAACTATAAATACCAGCAGTCCTATTTCCATTAAGCAATACTTTTACTAACTGACCTTTAGAATTGTAAACCACTATACTCACTTGACCACTTTGAGTTAAGCTATAAGTTAGCTTAGTCGCAGTCGTTACAGGATTTGGGGACAGATTTATGCCAATCCCTTGTGCTACTATTAGATTAGTGGTAAATGCATCTTTTGTTTTGAAGGCTGCCTGAGTATAGTTCGCTGTAGGCGAACTATTGCAATTTGTACTTACTCTCCAATCATAGTTTGTTTCTGCAACAAGATTATTTAATGTGAATGTGCTTTGAGTGATTCCCGTACTAGCAATAATCCAAGTGCTAGCTGTAGCTTCTTTATACTCTACGGTATAAAAATTTCCAACTTGACCAGTCCATGATAAAAATGCTGACGTCAATGTAATATTTGTACTAGTAAGACCTGTAACAGCAGTTGGCGTAGGTGTTACTGTTACAACGATTGTCGCTCTCGGTCCTTCACCGCAAGCTCCAGTTTGTGATACATAATAGTTGGTGCTGCCTGCGTTTACTGTAAGCGGTGTAGGTGCTGAAGCAGAACCTGTTCCACCAGTCGCAGTATTGTACCATAATAAATTTGTACCAGTTGCTGTTAGAGCCACAGCTGTTGCATTTTGACAATAGGTCACGGGACTTGAAACAGCGGGTGCAGTAGTACTAGGATTTACCGTGACTACAATTGTAGACCTAGGGCTTTCGCAACCGTTCGCAGATTGAGAAACATAGAAACTAGTAGAACCAGCAGTTGTTGTAGAAGGTAAAGGTGCTGTTGAAGATCCTGTTCCGCCTGTTGCTGTTGTGTACCATAAAAGATTTGTACCTGTTGCTGTCAACACCACCGCAGTTGCATTCTGACAATACGTTACAGGAGTAGAAACCATTGGTGCAGATGGAATCGCATTGATCGTTACAACAATCGATGCTCTTGGACTTTCACATCCATTATTAGATTGTGAAACATAGAAAGTTGTACTACCAGTATTTGCAGTACTTGGAATAGGTGCCGTTGCAGAACCAGTTCCACCTGTTGATGAAGTATACCACAATAAATTAGTACCAGTAGCTGTAAGCGCAACTGATGCTGCGTTTTGACAATAACTAACTGGAGTTGTAACAACAGGTGCAGTTGGAATTGCATTTACCGTAACTACAATAGTTGCCCTTGGCCCTTCGCCACAAATACCTGTCTGAGATACATAATAATTTATACTACCTATGTTAGCTGTAGATGGTATTGGTGCAGTAGCAGACCCCGTTCCACCTGTAGCTGTCGTGTACCAAAGCAAACTTGTACCAGTAGCTGTAAGAGCTACGGATGTTGCATTTTGACAATACGTAATTGGACTGATAACTGCAGGTGCAGTTGTACTTGCTGTAATATTTACTACAATTGTTGCTCTAGGGCTTTCGCAACCGTTCGCTGATTGTGATACATAATAATTTGTAGTACCAGCAGTTGTTGTAGATGGTATAGGAGCTGTAGCAGATCCAGTACCACCAGTGGCTGTTGTGTACCATAAAAGATTCGTACCTGTTGCAGTAAGCGCTACGGCAGTCGTATTTTGGCAATATGTTACTGGAGTTGAAACCACAGGTGCAGATGGAATTGCATTTATCGTAACAACAATTGCAGCTCTCGGACTTTCACATCCATTACTAGATTGTGATACGTAAAATGTTGTACTACCTACACTTGATGTGTTTGGAGTAGGTGCTATTGCAGAACCAGTTCCACCAGTAGAAGTTATATACCACAATAAATTAGTACCTGCCGCTGTAAGTGCTACTGAAGCTGAGTTTTGACAATAATTTATTGCTGATGTTACTACAGGTGCAGTAGGAATTGCGTTTACAGTAACTACAATAGTTGCTCTTGGTCCTTCACCACAAATACCTGTCTGAGATACATAATAATTTATACTACCCACACCAGTTGTAGATGGTATAGGTGCTGTAGCAGATCCTGTGCCACCAGTCGCAGTATTGTACCATAATAAATTTGTACCAGTTGCTGTTAGAGCTACGGCTGTTGCATTCTGACAATAGATTACAGGACTTGAAACAGCGGGTGCAGTAGTACTAGGATTTACTGTGACTGCAATTGTAGACCTAGGACTTTCGCAACCATTTGCAGATTGAGAAACATAGAAACTAGTAGAACCAGCAGTTGTTGTAGATGGTATAGGTGCAGTTGAAGATCCTGTTCCGCCTGTTGCTATAGTGTACCACAAAAGATTTGTCCCTGTTGCCGTCAATGCCACGGCAGTTGTGTTCTGACAATACGTTACTGGAGTAGAAACAAGAGGTGCAGATGGAATTGCATTTATCGTAACAACAATTGCTGCCCTTGGACTTTCACATCCATTGCTAGATTGAGAAACATAAAAAGTTGTACTACCTGTATTTGCAGTACTTGGAGTAGGTGCAGCTGTAGAACCAGTTCCACCCGTTGCAGTTGTATACCAAAGTAAATTAGAACCAGTAGCCGTAAGTGCTACAGATGCTGCATTTTGACAATAATTTATTGGAGTTGTTACAGTAGGTGCATTAGGCACTGCGTTTACAGTAACCACTATTGTTGCCCTAGGACTTTCTCCGCAACTCTGGGTTTGTGAAACATAATAATTAATACTACCCACATTAGCAGTAGATGGAATCGGTGCTGTAGCAGATCCTGTTCCACCTGTAGCGGTTGTATACCAAAGTAAACTTGTACCAGTTGCAGTAAGTGCGGTTGAAGTTGCGTTTTGACAATACAGCACAGGACTCACTACAGTAGGTGCTGCGGTTGTAGCCGTAACTGATACAACTATTGTAGCCCTCGGACTCTCACAACCATTAGCAGATTGTGATACGTAGTAATTAGTAGAACCAATTGATGCCGTAGAAGGTGTAGGTGCAGTTGAAGTTCCTGTGCCACCAATAGCAGTTGTAAACCAAAGTAAATTAGAACCCGTAGCTGTAAGTGCTACAGATGCTGCATTTTGGCAATAGGTTACTGGAGTAGAAACGATAGGAGCAGATGGGATAGCATTTATCGTTACAACAATCGATGCTCTTGGACTTTCACATCCATTGCTAGATTGAGAAACATAAAAAGTTGTACTACCTGTATTTGCAGTAC
>JBBRHK010000009.1:0-19166 GCA_038222815.1 Chitinophagales bacterium | reverse complement strand
GCTAAAAATCGGTTATTAAGAGCCGAGGTCTATGAATCGTAATGCGTAATTTTTAATTCATAATTCTATTTACTCCACCACAGCAGTGTTCTTTTTCTACTCTTGTAATCGCTCTTTGCCGCTGGTCATCGTTCGCCGCGGCGAATGTGCCGACGCTTTGAAAAACAAAACGACGCAATATGCCCTTTGGTTCTTGCTACTTCTTTTGCTTGCGCAAAGGCCTATCTTTCAAGGCGCCTCTGCATTCGCCGCGGCGAACTAGTACAGGTTTTTAAAAGTATGTTGCATCTGAATTTTCTGCATTTATTTAGCCTAGCCCCTTCAACAATTTTTTATTAATCCCGAAGGGATGACATTATTATAGAAAAAGAATAAGCTAGTTTTGAAACCCTGAAGGGGTGATATTATTTTATTTATGAAGATGTGTTGCAAACTGTAGATCAGCTTTTTTAATATTTCTAAAATCGCAGCTAAGATTTCTTTTTAATGAGTTTAGGGTTATGAATCGTAATTCCTAATTTTCAATTCAACATTGGGTTCACTCCACCATAATATTATTTGCTGCCTACTCTTATGATCGCTCTTTGCCGCGGGGCATCGTTCGCCGCGGCGAATGTGCCGACGCTGTGAAATATAGGACGGCGCAATATGCCCTTCGGTCATTGCGCCTCCTTTTGCTAAAGCAAAAGCCTATCTTTCAAGGCGTCTCTGCAAATACTGGTATTAGTTTTTAAGAGTATTTGCTTCTATGTTTTCTGCATTAATGCAAACAACAAGATAAGTTCAGGAATCGCTGTCATTGCAGCTACCACTCCATTCGCCGTAATTCGTAATTTTTAATTCGTGATTATTTTATCTCTACCACAACATTATTCTTTTTCGAGTCTCGTAATGGCTGTTTGCCTAGAGGCTTCGTTCGCCGCAGCGAAAAAAGTGTTTTGGTCAAATCCCTCGATATTTACTTATTCACCAAATCCCGATAAAGGAATCGGGACAGGTTAAAAAATCTCCAAATCTTCAAATTTTCAAATCAACAAATCACCAAATCAAAAAATTAACAACTCACCACTAGTCTTACTGCTCTATCTTAATTGCTCCTTGGAAAGTAGGCGGCTGTATCGCTATTTTACCCATTATCATTGGGCGCTCTTCTTGTGATACTGCCATCGTCATTTTATAGTGAGTAGCATTATTTAAAATAATAACCTTGGTATCTAAATTGGCCTTTTTTACAGTGATGGTTTTCGTGTCTTTACTCACTAACAAAGCAGCGCCACCATCTTTTCCTGTCCTTGTCTCTATCAATTTATCATCTAGGTAAATCATTGCATCGCTTATAGCATTACCTAAAGCATCTTTTACCATTATGGAAATCGCTTTATCGTACACAGAAACTTTCTTTGCCTTTTTATCAGCTGTTTGCTCTATCGGCGCAGCTATCTCACCTACTATTTGTTGTGCTTTACTTTGCTTAGAAAAGAATAATAGAATTGTAGTGGCTATAAACCAGCACCAAAGTAAAAACTTATTCCTAGTCACTTCTGGCTTTTGCGCCACGGCTTGGTCTGTTGTAAATCTTCCACATACGGAATCTGATTTCTTAGTAAAAGATAAAAAATACTGCTGCAGTTCTGCATCAGTAAAATTGGTAAAATCTACTACGGTTTTTGCGCAGGCATTGCAATATTTACCTCCAGATTCTGTTGTCATTTGATTCCAGTCTTCTTGGCAAGGCGATTTTATTTCTATGTTCATAATGATGGTTTTCTTTAGGATGCCATCATTTGTACTAATGCATAAAAGATTATAAAAAAAAATCCCTGCACGGTGGCAAGGATTTTATTAAATGCTAAACAAATTATATCTAACCGATAAAGAAAAGAGAAAATATAATATGATTCCAGTCAAAGTGTTCAAAATAATCGTCTAAACTCCTACCTCCTAAACTCTAAACTCTAAACCCTAAACCCTAAACCCTAACCCAACTACCTAATCAATATCACAGTGCCCTTTCGTTCTATTGTTTTTCCGTCTTTATCTCGTCCTTTAATAATCCATACATAAGCACCACCTGCTTGAGGACGACCTTGGTAAGTACCATCCCAACCTTTAAGCCATTTACTAGTTTCAAAAACCAGTTTACCCCATCTGTCAAATACCCTAAAGTACTCAGTAGAAACTACTCCAGAAGGGACTGCTCTAAATATATCATTGCGTCCATCGCCATTTGGCGTAAAGGCAGTAGGAACATAATAGGCAGGACCATCATATACTTTTATAAATACCGTATCATAACCAAAACAGCCTATCACATCTTCAACTATTAAAGTAAACCTAGTATCCGCATTTAATGTGGCAATAGGATTTGCAGTACTTGCATTGTTGAGCGGCGCTGCTGGCGACCATAAATATTGAGAGCCACCAGAACCAAATAATTGATGTGGTAAGCCTGTAGCTGCTATGGTATCATTTCCAGCAAATGCATTTACTCTAGGTCTTACTGTAACAACTACAGCATCTGTCACGCTGAAGTTACAACCATAGTTATCAGTAACTGTAAGTGTGTAGGTGGTAGAGCTTCCGGTAGGAGGAGTGGCTATCACTACATTACTATCGGCTCTGTTAAGATAAGTAGCAGGGCTCCATAAGTAATTTACAGTGCCGCTAGTGTTAGTCACGGTTCCGATAAGTGTAGTACTTTCTGCTGGGCAAATAGTTACATCTGCACCTGCATTAGCTACAGGTCTTCTAAGTACATTAATGGTTACGGTATCTATTCTTGTACAAGCTCCCCAAGTGGCATTGAGTACATAGCTCGTAGGAGCTGTAGGACTTGCAGTTGGATTTTTAATATCAGGGTTACTCAACGTATTTATAGATGCTGCAGGAATGGTAGTCCAATTAAAAATATTGGTTTGAGCATTTGTTTGTGGCTGCAACACTATTGAACCTCCTGCGCAAATTGTGGTGTCTACGCCAAGTTCTAGGCGCATTGTATCAATTAATGCAACGGTTGTACTAGCATTAGCAATACATCCGTTGGCATCTCTCACTCTAATATTAGGATAGTTGCCTACACTTGGTGCTACTATTATGTTAGAAGCTACATAAGTCACACCGTTATCAATTGAATAACTATAGGTCGGTGTTCCGCCATTTGCAGTAATCTGAATACTTCCATCATTACCGTTACAAGTTGCGGCCACATTGTTAATGGCTGATGCAGTAAGTAATGTAGGTTCTCCCAAAGTGATAGTAGTATCCTTTGTACAATTCACATTATCTCGTATTCTAAATGAATAAGTTCCTGCCGTAAGTCCGTTGAACGTGTTGGAAGCTTGATACACAGCACCTGGCAATAACAAATATTGATAACCTGGTACTCCACCAGCTGGTGCAAAATTTATAGAACCATTATTCCCTCCGTTGCACAAAGGCATTGTAAGGCTTCCATTCGCAAATATTGGAGGATTAGTAGCGAGGGTAAATGTGCCGCTACCTGTGCAACCGCCGGCATCTGTAAATCCATACGTATAAGTTCCTGGTGCCAATCCTAAGAATGTTTGATTGGCTTGAGGAATATTAGCAGGAGATAAAATGTAAGTAAAAGGCGCATTGCCACTTGTTGGCGTAATAGTCACCGAACCGCCATTGATGCCGTTACACACAGGCTGAGTTACCGCAATGGTAGAGGTTAGATTTGGTCCAGCAGCTACAACCACATTTGAATTTACCACGCCAGCACAACCTGCGCCAGTGGTGAAGCTAACGGTATAGGTATTCGCCGCAAGCCCTGTAAAAGTAGGACTCACTTGTGTGATATTTCCTGGGTTAAGTGTAAATGTATAAGGTCCAGCTCCAGTTGGTGTAATAGTTATAGTTCCATCTGTTGCAGTAGGGCAGGTAGTGGCTGTGCTTGTAGCAGTTCCAATTGGTGCTGCACCATTTACAATCGTTACCGCTGGCAAGTTTCCACTTGCACAACCTACTCCAGTAGTGAAAGACACAGTATAAGTTCCTGCAGCCAATCCAGTAAATGTTGGCGTTCCTTGGGTTATGTTTCCAGGATTTAAAGTGTATGTAAATGGTCCTGTTCCACTTGGTGTCACTGTTATGGTTCCGTCATTTATGCCAGGGCAACTAGTGGCCGTTTGGCTGGTCGTACCTGTAGGCGCTGCTCCATTTACAATGGTTACCGCTGGTAAGTTTCCACTTGCACAACCTACTCCAGTAGTGAAAGACACAGTATAAGTTCCTGCACCCAATCCAGTAAATGTTGGCGTTCCTTGGGTTATATTTCCAGGATTTAAGGTATAAGTAAATGGTCCTGTTCCACTTGGCGTCACTGTTATGGTTCCATCATTTATACCCGGGCAACTAGTAGGCGTTTGACTAGTTGTTCCTGTAGGTGCTGCTCCATTTACTATTGTTACTGCTGGCAAGTTTCCACTGTTGCAATTTCCTCCTGTGATAAAAGATACCGTGTAAGTTCCTGCACCCAGTCCTGTGAACGTTGGTGTTGCTTGAGTTACATTTCCTGGGTTTAAAATATAGGTGAACGGTCCAGCTCCGCTTGGGTTAACAGTAATTGTTCCATCATTAAGACCTGGACAACTTGTTGCTGTTTGGCTCGTAGTACCTGTTGGGGCTGTTCCTCCCGCTACAGTCACATTGATATTGTTGCTTGTGCAAGAATTGAGAATGCCAAATGTAACTATATAATTACCAGAACTAAGCCCTGTGAATGTAGGCGTAGCTTGAGAAATATTACCAGGATTTAGGGTGTAGGTATATACTCCAGGGATTGTAGGATTTACTGTGATAGTACCATCATTTGCACCTGCACAACTAGTAGGGGTGGTGCTAGCAGTGCCAGTTGGGCCAGGACCATTTATAATCGTAAAGTTTACAGGGTTACTAGTACAACCTTGAAAATTAGTAAAAGTGGCCGTGTACGGTCCTGCAGCTAAACCAGTAAAGGTATTTGTGGGTTGCGTAATATATCCTGGGTTTAAGGTAAATGTAAACGGCCCAAGACCCGTTGTGAGAATAGTTGCTGTACCGTCTGCCGCACCTGGACATGTAGTCGGAGTTAAAGTGGATGCGCCATTTAGCGTACTACCGCTTGGTACGGTAAGGTTTGTTCTTATGCCGCTGCAACCTGCTGGCGATATATAAGATATGGAATAAGTATTTCCTGCAGATAACCCAATAAACACATTATTGTTGACTTGTACAATGTTACCTGGATTTAAAGTGTAGGTATAGTTACCTGCTGGAGTTATATTTATAGTAAGTGTACCGTTAGATGCGCCATTGCAACTTGTTCCTGTAGCGCTTACTGATGCAGTAGGATTTGCCGTGCCAGCAGCAATTACAATTGCTGGCCTTGTACCTGTACATGTAGCAGCATCTACAAAATTTATAGTGTAGGTGCCAGCACCAAGTCCTGTAAAAATTCCTGTTGAATTTACATACGGACCACCTGGTCCTGTAAGTGTGTAAGTGAATGGCCCAGTGCCTTGTGTAGCTGTTACAGTGATTGATCCATCTGTTGCTGTGTTACAAGAAGTGGCTGTCGTTAATAATGTAGAGGCCAAAGAAGCTGTAGAGGTAACAGTTATATTAAATGTAGTATCGCAACCTTGAGAATCTACTACATATATACTATGTATGCCAGCTGCAACTCCTGTAAATACATTGGAGGCTTGAGGAGTGGCGCCATCTAGCCCATACAAAAATGCTGGAACGCCATTTCCTGGAGTAACATTTACAGTGATAGTTCCATTAGCTGAGCCGCAAGTGGTTTGGGTAAATGTGGCAGTTGCTGGAAGCGATGGTAAACGATTGATAGTAATAGTATCTAAGGTCACGAAATTTGCGACTCCTTGACATGCTGCAAATGTTGTTCTAACTATGTATTGCTGAGAATTGCCTGTAGGACATATATTGGTAAAATTCAAATCTAATTGGCCAGCTAAAGAAGTAGCTGTATCAGCAGTGGCTACAGGTACTAATCCAAGAGTGAGCAGCTCAGAGCTTATAAATCGAGATGTCCCACCCGATGGAGTAAAACGCCATCCTTCGTTTGTGGCTGTCCATTGAGTTGCATTTCTTCCTGCTCCGAATACAGCCTGATTTCTATTCCAGTTCTGTATACCCATAATTCCATATCCATTTGTAGTTGATGAAAAACAAGCCTTCTCCAAAAAGAAAAATTCAATAATTCCTGTTGTTTCGTGCATCACCATTTGAAAAGTATTTTCGCAAGCAACTCCAGTTCTGCCAAATACACCAATTTTGAAAAAGCTTACAACAAATCGTCTGCATGGAGCAACACCTTCAACTCTCCATTGAATTCTTCTGTCAGTGGGACTCGGAACTATTCTTGGGTCTAAATCGGAATAAGCTCCCATAATTGCTGCTCTTGGATAATAAGTTGTTCCTTGATCACATTGAGCACCTCCACCGCTACTAGGAATTGGTGGGCCTATTGTGTAGGCATTGGCGCAGGTGCCGGTCCCATTGGACGCATCGAAGGTAATAAGTCCGTTTGATCCAATTACTGCACTAGAATAGGTAGAATCATAAAAGCAAAAGGCAAATGGTATCGCAAACAGTGCACTATATTCATCATCATTGTATAATCTAGTATCTTCTGTGCCACCAGTAGCCACTATATACGGAAATGGATTATAAGGAATAGAAGAAAGTATATAATCTCCTGTGCCTTTTAAGTGTGGAACTTGAAAACTAAGATTTGTACAAGTTTGACCACATGAAATCGTTCTTACACTACCATTAATATTGGTAGTGCCGCAGCTCTGGGCAACACTATTAGTACCTAGAAACGAAAATATAATAAGAGCAAAAATTGGGAGTAGAAATTTCTTCATTATTTATTTAAATGAAATAGGTTCAATAATCAACCCACAATTTACAAAATTTTAACGAAAGAAAAGTTTTCATAGTTTTTACATTAAATGAGCATTTTTAGTAGAAATGAATGTTGATTCTTAAATGAATATTTTAAAACAGCCAGGACAACCTTGGTATTGTTAATTGCATATTTATCGGAGTATATGTACTTCTAGTCTCGAAATGATTTTTGCTTCAACAAAAATCAAATTATGCAGTATTTATTGAATTCAAGCTTTGTCAACAAAATCTAAAATCAAACCGTTTCCTCACTCTCAACTCAATTAACTAAATTGCAGCCATACAAATAGAGATACAAAAAAAACGATGCAGAAAAGAAAATCAAGTACTTCTCCCAAAAAAAACAGTTCACAGTCTACTTTATACAAAGGCAGACTAGATGTAAGTAAATCTGGTATGGGCTATGTGATTGTAGAGGGACAAGAAACGGATATAAAAGTGAAACCCAATGATTTTGGAAAGGCTTTTCATGGCGATACTGTGAGGGTAAAGGCTACAAAGCCAAATGGTAATGGTAGAACAGAAGGCGTGGTAACCTCAGTGGTGGAGCGCAAGCAAACAGAGTTCACTGGCACTATGCAAATAAATAATAGGACAAGCTTTTTCTTGCCTAGCGGAGAAAAAGGTATCCCGGACTTTTACGTTCCTACAGAAAATCTTAATGGAGCCGTGGATGGTCAAAGAGTATTAGTGGAACTAGTAGAATGGGGTGATAAGGATCGAAGACCTACAGGAAAAGTAATACAAGCAATCTCTGCAAAAGATGAGGGAGATATGGCGATGAAGGAGATTATCTTGCAAGCTGGATTTCCATTGCAATTTGAAGATAAAGTACTAGCGCAGGCGGAGGAGCTTAGCCCTAAAATAACTAGGGTAGAGGAGCGTGCTAGAAAAGATTTTAGAGATGTACTTACATTTACCATAGACCCTCACGATGCTAAAGATTTTGATGATGCGATTAGTATTAGAAATCTTGATAATGGTAATTACGAAATAGGTATACACATTGCTGATGTAAGTCATTTTGTAACAGAAGGATCAGACTTAGATAAGGCGGCCTATGCAAGGGCAACGAGTGTGTATTTGCCAGATAGAGTTAATCCAATGCTGCCAGAGAAAATTAGTAACGAGCTATGTTCTCTTCGTCCAGATGAAGAAAAATACACCTTCTCTGCTGTTTTTCAAATTACGAATCGCTTTGAAGTAAAGCAAACCTGGATAGGCAGAACTATCATAAAAAGCGATAGAAGATTTACCTACGAAGAAGCACAAACCATTATAGAAACCGGAGAAGGCGATCACGCTAAGGCAATCGTATTGTTGGATAAAATTGCCAAAGCATTTAGAGCAGAGCGTTTCACGAAAGGAGCCATAAATTTCAGCAGCACAGAAGTAAGGTTTCAATTAGATACTGATGGGAAGCCAATTGGTGTAACGCTTAAAGAAAGTAAAGATTCTAACAAATTAGTAGAAGAATTTATGCTCTTAGCCAACAGAGGAGTGGCTGAGTATGTAAGTAAGACAAAAATTAATGGTGAAAAAATTCCGTTCCCATATAGAATTCACGATAATCCCGACGAAGAAAAACTAAGACCATTTGCTGCATTTGCAAGAAAGTTTGGTTATACTTTTAAGATGGAAAAGCCAGAGGAAATTGCAGATTCTTTCAATAAACTAATGCAAGAAGTGCAAGGAAAGCCAGAGCAGCACGTACTAGAGCAACTTGGTATTCGTACTATGGCAAAAGCCGTGTATAGCCCAGATAATGTGGGACATTACGGATTGGGTTTTGAACATTACACTCATTTTACATCTCCGATAAGACGTTACCCAGATGTAATGGTGCATCGTATCTTGCAACAGTGTATAGACAAAAATGTAGTGCCAGATAATAAGATGGCGGAAAAATCAAAACATTGTAGCGATAAAGAACGTTCTGCAATGGAAGCAGAAAGAGCTTCTAATAAATACAAGCAGGTAGAATATATGCAGCAATTCATTGGAGAAGAATTCGAAGCTGTGGTGAGTGGTGTGAGCAACTTTGGTTTTTGGTGCGAAACGGTATTACATAAATGCGAAGGATTGGTAAGTAGTAGGGATTTGAGTGACTTTGATAATTTTCAATTGGACGAGGCGGACTATTCTCTTGTAGGGTATAATACGGGTACAAAATTTAGAATTGGCGATAGAGTACATATCAAAGTTGTGGCGGCTAACCTAGATAAGCGACAGTTAGACTATGAATGGCTACCAGACAGGCAATTAGCCGGCGCTGCAGCTTCTAAAAAAAGCGTAGCAGGGAAAAAAAAGGCCGATGTGGCAAAAAAAGTAAACAAGAAGAAAAAATAATTATAATCGGAGAGTTGCCAGCACAACTGCAGCTCTCCACACTATTTTGTGAGTCTTTATGAAGTCTTTCCAAGAATTTTCAAGCATTTTTGATGCACATTTTAATAAGCGTCATTTCCCTGAAGCTCCTGCTAATTTGTATGATGCAGCGCAATATATATTGGGGCTAGGTGGTAAGAGAGTGAGGCCAGTAGCGGTTTTACTAGGTTGTGAATTGTTCTCAGAAGTGAATGATGATGCACTAAATGTAGCGAGCGCTATAGAAATGTTTCACAACTTTAGCCTTATACACGATGATATAATGGATAAGGCGCCGCTAAGAAGAGGCCAACCAACCGTTCATAGTAAATGGGGTGAAGCCACAGCCTTACTAGCCGGCGATGTAATGTTTGCTCAGGCGTACGATTACCTTACGCAAATAGATATGGCTTACATTAAAAAGATTATTCAGCTTTTTAATAAGACGAGTAAAGAGGTATGCGAAGGGCAGCAGTTAGATATGGATTTTGAGAATGAAGAAAAAGTGAGTTTTGATAATTATCTAAATATGATCACTCTTAAAACTTCTGTTTTACTAGCAGCAAGTCTTCAACTCGGCGCTTTGCTTGGTGGTGCTAGTGCAGGAAACCAAGATCATTTATATGCTTTTGGAAAGAAGCTCGGTATTGCCTTTCAGATACAAGATGACTATTTAGACAGTTTTGGTAATCCAGATAAGTTTGGCAAGCAAGTAGGTGGAGATATTCTTTCCAATAAGAAGACTTTCTTACTCATTCACGCCTTAGAAGTGGCTAACGAGGAACAAAGGCAGCAATTAAATGATTTGTTGGCTAATAACCCAGCTGATAAAGTAGAACAAGTAAAAGCCATTTACAAAGAATGCGGTGTGGATGCTTGGGCAACCCAATTGAAACAACAATACTATGAGGAGGCGCTAGTACATTTAGACGATGTCGCTGTTCTTTCTTCTCGTAAAGAGTCTTTGAGAACTTTAGCGAATTATCTTTTAGAGAGGGAATTTTAGATCCTTAGTTCGTGTAAGTTTTAAAGACGTTCTTGCTGCAAAATAGGAATCAATATTTTTTGCGTGTCTGTTTCGATATAATACAATCTGAGAAAAATGACCTTAAAAGAAAGATTAAATATTATTGTATTTGGTACCGAGACCAAGCAAGGTAAAAAATTTGATGTGATTTTACTTTGGCTTATTCTTTTTAGTATTGCTGTAGTAATGTTAGAGAGTATCCCGGAACTAGGGGCATCATACAATACTTACTTTCTATGGTTAGAGTGGATGTTTACTATAATTTTTACAGTAGAATACTTGCTTAGAATTGTGATTAGCCCAAAGCCCTTAAAATATATTTTTAGCTCTTGGGGGTTGATTGATCTTTTATCTATCTTACCCACATTTTTAGCACTAATTTTTGTCGGGTCTCACTATTTTGTAGTAGTAAGGATTTTTAGATTGTTAAGAGTGTTCCGAATCTTAAAGCTAGCGAGGTTTAATTCAGAGGCAAATGTATTAATGGTGGCTTTGCGAGGCAGTGCTCATAAAATAAGTATTTTTCTATTAGCTGTGTTGAATACAGTTGTATTTCTAGGCACACTTATGTATGTAATAGAAGGTGGCGATAAAGGCTTTACTAGTATTCCTCAGAGTATTTATTGGGCGATTGTCACTGTAACTACGGTTGGTTATGGAGATATGGTGCCACACACTGTGTTGGGTAAAGTAATATCCTCCGTAGCTATGATTTTAGGTTATGGCATAATAGCCGTACCCACAGGCATTGTAACTGCAGAACTTGCGAAAAACTCAAATAAAAAAGTCACTTGTAAAGGCTGTAATAAAAATTCATCAGCTGATGGAAAGTTCTGCAGTGAATGTGGTGAAAAACTCTAGGACTCGGGCTGGCGTTTTTTGTAAAAAAAATCTCGGCATTTGCCGAGATCAGGGGAAGTAAAATAGAATAGATTTAACCGTTATTTTTTTGATATAGAAGAGCTGTTATTGAGCCTATCTACCAAAGCAACCATAGTTTTACTGTTGATTGCTTTGCCATTCTTTTTACCGTCTTTTATTGCTGAGAAAGCGTTGTCGTATTTTTTAAGCAATGCTGCATTGCAAAGCTCTATTTTTCCGTCTGTTCCTTCTTGCAAAAAATATTTTTTAACCGTATTGCCATTTTTATAAAAAGCAAGGCTATACAAGTTAAACGCACCAGACGCCTCTTTTATTGCGAAGCCAGGTAAAGTTTTTGTAGCGAGTTTACTCACATTTGCTGTATAAAATGTTGATTGCGCTATAGCTTCAATTTTATTATCCGAATAAGCGATTACATCATTCCATTTTATTTTAACTTTATCATCAGCTAGTAGATAGGGTGTTTTTAATACACCAGTAATGAGCCTCAAACTTGTAAAAGCCGTCTTTGTTCCATCTTTAAATGTTACAGAAATATTGTTGCTTGTATTTTGTTGTTTTAAATCATTTTGTTCCAACGGTGAGATATTACTTGTGGCACAAGCCTGAAGTAAAAATATCGCTATCATTAATGTGATTGATAGACTTGTCCTTCCTTTCATAATTTTTATTTCTGTTAAAACGGTTTAGGTTCTTCTTTATTGTGGAATTATAGGATGGTTAGCTTGATATTTTTGTGTTTTTACTTTCCCACAACCCTTTATAAGTTTTAACTCCAATGTTTGCCACTACATTTATATTTACCCTTAGCTATAATGCTAAATAGTTTAGTATATTGCAGCTATCTAAAATCAAAGAAAAATAGATAGTTTTCTATCTATTGAACGAAGGCTATAAAAGAAAGGAAATAAAAACTATGGCAGAAAACCAATCTTCATACGACGAAAGTAATATCAGAAGCCTCGACTGGAAGGAGCACATACGCTTGCGACCTGGAATGTACATAGGAAAGCTCGGCGATGGCAGCAGCCCAGATGACGGCATATATGTAATGGTCAAAGAGGTCATAGATAACTGTATAGATGAGCACACAATGGGTCACGGCAAGCACGTAGACGTAACCATTACTGACAAATTAATTACAGTAAGAGATTATGGTCGTGGTATTCCGCTTGGTAAAGTGGTAGATGTGGTGAGTAAGATGAATACTGGTGCGAAGTATGATAGTAAGGCCTTTCAAAAAAGTGTGGGGCTAAATGGTGTAGGAACAAAAGCTGTAAATGCGTTGAGTAATTCATTTATAGTAACTAGCATCAGAGATGGCAAAGAAAAAACGGCAGAATTTGAAAGAGGCGAACTCATAAAAGAACATAAGGAAACGAAGAGTGATAAAGAAAATGGAACGCTGGTAACCTTCATTCCAGATAATACCATTTTTAAAAATTACCATTTTGTACAAGAATATTTAGATAACCAATTTTGGAATTATTGCTACCTTAATGCTGGGTTAGTAATGAATCTCAATAACAAGCGATATGTAAGTAAGAATGGTCTTAAGGATTTACTTGAAAGAAAGACAAATGAGGATGAACGCCGTTATCCAATCATTCATCTCACTGGTGAAGATATAGAAGTTGCGCTTACACACGAGAATGGTTATGGTGAAGAGTATTACAGTTTTGTAAACGGACAATTTACCACTCAAGGTGGAACGCATCTTGTGGCTTTTAGAGAGGCTTATGTAAAGACCATTAGAGAATTTTTTAAGAAAGACTATGATGCATCGGATATACGTGGGAGTATATGTGCAGCCGTGAGTGTGAGAGTACAGGAGCCCGTTTTTGAGAGTCAAACAAAAACTAAATTAGGTTCACAGCAGGTGTATGAGAATGGGCCAAGTATGAAATTATTCATAAGCGACTTTCTAGGCAAAGAGCTCAATAATTATTTACATAAAAATAGTGCTGTTGCGGAGCAATTAAAAAGACGCATCGAGCAGAATGAAAGGGAGCGTAAAGAACTTTCTGGAATTAAAAAATTGGCGAATGAAAGGGCAAAAAAAGCTAACCTTCACAACAAAAAACTCCGAGATTGTAAGTATCATTATAACGATGAAGCAGTAGGAAAAGATAAAGATGCCATTGCAGAAAAGCAGAAACAAACGACGATATTTATTACAGAGGGAGATAGTGCAAGTGGAAGCATAACGAAAGCTAGAGATGTAGGTACACAAGCAGTATTTAGCTTGCGAGGTAAGCCATTGAATTGTTATGGTCTCACGAAGAAAATCGTTTACGAAAACGAAGAATTTAATTTATTACAGCACGCTTTAAATATTGAGGAAGGTTATGAAGGTCTAAGATATAATAATATTGTAGTGGCTACCGATGCTGATGTGGATGGAATGCACATTCGTTTATTATTAATGACTTTCTTTTTACAATTCTTCCCTGATTTAGTAAAAAATCAGCACGTTTATATTTTAGAAACACCATTGTTTAGAGTAAGAAATAAGCAGGAAACGATTTACTGTTATGACGAGCAGGAGAAGCAGGCTGCAATGAGAAAACTCGGAAAGAACCCTGAGATTACAAGGTTTAAAGGACTTGGAGAGATTAGTCCGGGAGAGTTTGCCCGCTTTATCAGTGTAGATGGTATGCGACTGCAACCTGTGATTATGGAGCAAGGCGAGCATATGCAACAGCTCTTGGAATATTATATGGGCAAGAATACACCGAGCAGACAAGAGTTTATAATTGATAATTTACAAGTAGAGTTAGACAGTGTTGGAGAACCAGCTATTGCAGAATAATTATTAGTACGATGTTTGAATTTCACGCAGATGCTGCAAAATGAGTAAGAGCAAAAAAATACAAGTTGAAGGAAAAGAGATAAATATCCTAGTTCAGAATGAACAAGAATATATTTCGCTTACCGATATGCTGAAAGCCAAAGACGGCGATTTTTTTATTTCTGATTGGCTTCGCAATAGAAACACCGTGGAGTATTTAGGGATTTGGGAATCTGTTTATAACTCTGATTTTAATTATGGCGAATTCGCCATAATTAAAAGTCAACAAAAAATTGGATTAATTATTCAAAATATTTGATACAAAGACAATGTTTGAATTCCACGCAGATGCGGCAAAATATTTTGAGATTAACGTAGCCAATGCGGAGCGGTACATCATACCATTTATTGAAAAAATAAAGCCTTTGCAGACTGGTTTTCGAGTGCTTGAAGTTGGTTGTGGAGAAGGAGGAGTTTTAAAGCCATTTCTAGACAAAGGTTGCATAGGTGTAGGAATAGAATTTGACGAGGTGAGATTGGTAAAAGGAAGGAGTTTTTTAGCTAAAGAAATTGAAGCGGGGCAACTAAAATTTGTATCCAATGATATTTATAAGGCTGATGTAGAGAAAGACTTTGGCGGTGCATTTGATATTATTTTGTTGAAGGATGTGATAGAACATATCTACGACCAAAAAAAATTGATGGCGGTGATGCAAGGAATGTTGAAGGAAGACGGTGTGATATTTTTTGGTTTCCCACCTTGGCAAATGCCTTGGGGTGGGCATCAACAAATACTAAGGAATAAATGGCTAAGCAAAATTCCATACTATCATTTGCTGCCAATGGGTATTTACAAAGGCATTTTAAAAATGGCGAAAGAGAATGTGGCAGAAATGGAAGAGATAAAAGAAACAGGAATCTCTATCGAAAGATTTGAGAGGATTGCAAAAGCTACCAATTATGAAATCGTGAATAAGCAACATTTTTTAATCAACCCTATTTATGAGTATAAGTTTAATTTAAAACCAAGGCAACAGTTTACACTAGTTACAAAAATACCTTGGGTAAGAAATTTTGTAACGAGTTGTGTTTATTATTTAATTAGCAAAAAATAACAATGATACATATAGTTTTTAATGAGGCAGATATAGCAGTATTGCAAGCAGCTATGCAGCTAGATGATAGCTTGGAAGGTGAAGTAAAATTGATAAGAGACGATTATGCAGTGGGACCTATTATGGATTTAGATTCTGAAACTGGTCTTGCCTATCGTAAGGATTGGTGGGCTCAATTAGCTGCTGGCACTGAGTTTGAGAACAATGCCAATGTTGTCGATGATGCAGCAGTTCTTGGAGAATTAGCAGAATTGATGCGGGAGAATGAGCAAGAAGATATTTGGATTTGGGCTGCGCAAAATAAGCACGATGTAAGTGGTTACTATGCCATCTTAGCTCCGCTCAAAGAATTTAAAGCAAGAGTATTCATTTTGTATATGAATAACCTACCTTTTATCAATGAGAAAGGAGGAATTTTTTATCCTAATTGGCTTCACGAAATACCGGCAAAGGAATTTACAAAAGCAAAAAAACTAGCTAGAGAAATTACAAGTAGCGAGTGGGAAATCGATCCCGATGAGTGGCAAAGATTAGCCAATGAAAATATGGGTGTTCGTTTGCTAGAGGGTGGTAAAAAATTAATTCAAAAGGATTACGATTTTTACGACAAAGAACTTGATACTTATCTAACAACTAGCTGGCAAAAATTTACAAAAATATTTTCTCAATATACAGGTAAGGCTAAGGAAACTACTGCAGATTTGTACATCCTTTGGCGATTGCAAACTCTTGCTGCGCAAGGGAAATATGAAATGCAGGGAAATATTGCTCAACTGAAAACATTGGAATTTAAAAAGCCTGGTGGCATTGTTGCAACAGAAGATACTAAAGAAGAAACGGAAGAAAACTAAATGGCAAAGCAAAAAGAAACATATAAGCATAGCGATACGGGAGTAAGCGGTCAGTATAAAACTTGGTTTTTAGACTACGCTTCTTATGTGATATTAGAAAGAGCTATTCCCGCTATTGAAGATGGTATGAAGCCCGTGCAAAGAAGAATCTTGCACGCTATGAAGGAAATGGATGATGGTCGCTTCAATAAAGTAGCGAATATCATTGGGCAAACTATGCAGTATCACCCACACGGCGATGCCAGTATTGGCGATGCGTTGGTGAATATGGGACAGAAGGATTTACTAATAGAAACCCAAGGAAACTGGGGCGATGTGCGTACCGGCGATGACGCTGCTGCGCCAAGATATATAGAAGCAAGATTGAGCAAGTTTGCGCTCGATGTGGCTTTTAATCCTAAAACTACTAATTGGCAGTTGAGTTATGATGGTCGTAAAAACGAACCAATTACTTTGCCAATGAAATTTCCAATGCTACTAGCACAAGGTGCAGAAGGTATTGCAGTGGGACTTTCTACTAAAATTCTTCCGCATAACTTTTGTGAAATAATAGATGCTGCGATAAAACATTTAAAAGGGAAAAAGTTTCAGCTACTACCTGATTTTTTAACTGGTGGAAGTATGGATGCTGCCAATTATAATGATGGGCAACGTGGTGGAAAAGTGAGGGTAAGAGCAGTGATAGAAGAAACGGATAAAAAAACATTGACTATTCGCAATGTGCCTTTTGGTGTTACCACCACAACACTGATGGAGAGCATTGTAAAAGCGAATGAACAAGGTAAAATAAAAGTAAAAAAAGTAACGGATCATACTGCGGCAGAGGTAGAAGTGATAGTAGAACTAGCGCCTGGTATTTCTCCAGATATAACGATTGATGCATTGTATGCTTTTACAGATTGTGAAGTGAGTATCTCTCCTAATGCTTGTGTGATTGTAGATAATAAGCCAGTATTCATAGGGGCTACAGAGCTTTTGAAAATTGCTACGGATAATACAAAAAATCTTTTAGAGCAAGAACTCAATATAAAACTGGGAGAGCTTAACGAGAAGTGGCATAATGCATCTTTAGAAAAAATATTCTTTGAAGAAAAAATATATAAAGAGCTAGAGAAGAAGCACGACGACTGGGAAAAAGTTTTATCTGCGATTGACAAAGCGTTTGATCCATTCAAAAAAATACTTAGACGTGAGATTACAAGAGAAGATATTGTAAAGCTTACCGAAAAACCCGTAAGAAGAATTTACAGACTCGATATAGATGAGCTGAATAATAGTATCAAAAAATTAGAAGAAGAAATAAAGCAAGTGAATTATGACTTGCAACATATTATAGAATTTGCTGTGGCTTATTTTGAAGAATTACTTCGTAAATATGGTAAGGGTAGAGAAAGAAAAACGGAGATAAAAGCTTTCGATATTATTGAAGCAAAATCTGTTGCAATTGCCAATATTAAATTGTACGCCAACTTTGCTGATGGCTTTATAGGAACTGGTTTAAAGAAAGATGAGTTTGTAGCAGAAGTAAGTGACCTTGATGATATCATCGTGTTTACTAAAGCAGGAATTATGAAAGTGGTTCGTGTAAGTGATAAGGTTTTTATAGGTAAGGATATTCTTCACGTGGCAGTATTCTTAAAAACGGATGAACGTACCACCTACAACCTAATATATGTAGATGCTAAATCTGGAATTAGTTATGCGAAGCGTTTTAATGTAACGGGTATTACAAGAGATAAGGATTATGATTTGACGAAGGGTGCAGAGAAATCTAAGCTGCATTATTTCAGCAGCAATGCTAACGGAGAAGCAGAAGTGGTGAAGATTGTTCTTAGTCCAAATTGTAGCGCCAAGAAAAAGGAAATAGATTTCTATTTTGAAGAATTAGAGATCAAAGGAAGAGGGAGTATCGGAAACATTGTTACAAAATATCCTATACGTACTGCGAAGTTTAAAGAAGCCGGGAAGAGCACGCTAGATGCAAAGAAGCTTTGGTTTGATGACAAGTTTGGTCGCCTAAGTACAGATGAAAAAGGGGAGTATCTAGGAAAATTCGATGCAGAAGATAGAATATTGATTATTTATGAAGATGGTAATTATGAGATGGTAGACCAAGAGCTTACTCAGCGCTTTGACCCTGAGAAAATCATTTTGTTTCAAAAGTTTGATATTGATAAAGTTATTACAGCGGTCTATCTTGATAACGAGAAGCAAATTTACAATGTGAAGCGGTTTAAAATAGAGACAACAACCCTCAACAGTAAATTTTTATTTATCAAAGAAGGGAAAGATAATAGGGTAGAAGCGGTGACTACATCAATAGAACCGGTGCTTAAAATAAAGTCTGGTAGAGGAGCTTCTGTAAATAGCGCAAGGGTAAAAATAACTAAGATGGTGGAAGTTATGGGTTGGAAAGCTGTAGGAGCAAAACTTACAGATTTTTCTAAGTCTGTAGAAATGAGCTGGGAAGAACCAATAGACTCTGACACTCCGCAAACTGGGAGTTTGTTTGACTAATACCTTGAAGTAATTTTGTGTATAAGTACTGGCTAAATATCTTTGATATGTATTATAATTATTATATTTTAGTTATTAGTCTTTTACCCGTGATTAAACTCGAAATGAAATCTATTCTTACTTTTTCATTATTTACAATGATCTGTGCCCTAATGGGCTGCAATTACGATCCAGAAAGTGTAGGTGGGATTGATGATAAACTGAGGTTGGATATTGAACAAGTGCTTCTGGGAAATACTAATATTACCTATTTAAAAGACAGTCTGCAAGATAAGAATGCCTTGGTATCATTTTATGAAGCCAATAATAATGAGCCTGTATGGAGCAGTGGAAAAAAGGTCTTGGCTATAAGTGATACTTTGATAGATTTCTTGAAAAATGCGAAAAATGTGGGGCTTTTCAGAGAAAAATATAATTACGAAAGGATTAATCAGCGATATGATTTTTTACGAAATGATACCATCAATAAAAGTAAAGCAGAAGATTGGTTGTTAAATGACATAGTGCTTTCGGATGCTTATCTATCTATCTTAAAGGATTTAAAGTATGGAAGAATGGCAGACTCGGCTACAGCAGTAAACTCCCCGGAACAATTTCTTCAAGTATTTAAAGGTTTTTTTCAACTACGGGAGGGAGGAATAGGCATTACTAATTCTTTAAAACTAGTACAGCCTGCC
>JBBRHK010000008.1:0-19420 GCA_038222815.1 Chitinophagales bacterium | reverse complement strand
CCTCTACAAGAAATGGATTAATTAAAAAGCGATTGACGCTTTGGGTGTATGATGGATAAACAGCGCCCGATGTAGATACCGCAAAAGTTGTATGCAGGCTACCAGCAAAGCCAAAAATAAATGGCGATACGATTGGAGCAGAGGTTTCATTATCTTGATTAGGACCAAAAATCTGAACAGGATTTATGGGTGTGTACAGCGATGCATTATTATTAGTAGAGAAGGCATAATTCTGAATAGTAACTTGTGCCAGTACCGATGTTGATCCTAGTAATGACAATGCAATTAAAATACAGAAGGCAAAGTTTTTTAATCGGATTGATTTAAGCGATCTAAGATTAAGGGGCATATTAGTTTTTTTATTGGATGTAGCTGTTGTATTTAATTTCTTTGAGGCTTAGGTGATAAACTCATTGAATAGGGGCGAAATTAATAGCTGCTGCTATTTTATAATATTGCAACTAGTAAAGGGAAGGGTACAATGAGTGATTTGAATAATGTAGGAGATAGGAGACCCTTAGATAGAAGGAAGATTCGGATTTCTGTTTCTTACTGTCAAAAAAAATATCTTCGTTCTTGACTCGTAAATAATTTTTCTTTAAAGACTATTCTGTGGTTCCTTCTAGGGACTTTAGTAATTATATGATAAGTGGTGCGATAAAATTATTTGAAAAATCACATAAATGGGGGATTGCTCAATTCCTTTTCAATGCTGACTTTTGTTGTGTCAAAAAAATGTTCAATGATGAAAAAAAAATACAGCTTTAAATTAATCGCATTGTTGGTTACACTCAGCATTGCTAATTTTATTTTCGCACAGAAAAAGGAAGGCGAAAGCGGGCCAGCGCCTTGCCCTAAGACCGATTGCAAAGGGCTTACTTCAAAGGAGTGCACAGAAAAATTTAAAGAGTACCAGCAGTGCTTACAAGCTGCCGCCGCGGCTATGAAAGAAAAGAAGGAAAAAGCAGCCCAAGCGAATAGCCAGAAAGCTAGCCAAGAAAAGGAACGCAAAGAGAAAGAACGGCAGGAAGCTAGGCAGCAACAAGAAGAAGCTAACAAGCAAAGAACCGAGAGTAATGCTAACAGACAAATGGAAGCTAATAGGAGTACAGGAGCAGATAGAGCAGAGAAAGATAGACAACAAACGGCAAGAGAGCAGAGCCAAAGAGCGGCTAGAGAAGAAAGAGCAAGACAAGCCACCGCAGACAGAGAGCAGAAAAATAAAGAACGACTAGAAAGAGCAGCAGAACAAAGAGCAGCCAGAGAAAGAGCAGCGGAGGAGCGTAGGAAAAAAAGAGAATCTGATAATTAATTTTACTATTTCGGTTTGCTTTCTAAAAATGAGATAGCATGTTTCTTGGCCCAAGAATAAAAGCGAGATCACAGACCTTATTCTTCTAAGCTTCGAGGTGCGCTACGCTAACACCTCGAAGAAAGGTTAGCAAAAATCTTCGATTTTGCCCTAAACCCGCCATATTGCTAAATCGATGTTTTACGATTGTGCTTTATTTCGTGTTTTGATTTTCTAAGATTTTGGACTCTCTAATTCTATTATTTATAATGTCAAGATAGGCTTGAGTTTTTTTATTACCTGATAAAGTAAATGATTCTGTTAACCATTTTTTAGATAGTTCTAAATCTCCATCTATCTCATAGCAATAACCTAAATTATGCGCAATGTCAGCTTTAATGCCTGTGTTTTGTTCTGTTTTATAAGCTTCTTGTAATGTGGCAATTGCATTTGTATAATCTTGCGCAAGTATTTGTCGTTCTGCTCTTTTAGTCGCCTCGGTTTTGCTTTTCATCAATACTCTATCTTCCCAAGTTTTGTAAGTGACAAATCTTTTGCCAACAAAATTCCCAAGTTCATAACTTACATATTTCAGTGCATCTGTTCCTACAAGTAATTTACCCAATAATAATTGTTTGTTTACTGCTGTTTCTCCGTAGGTTTTTGAAAAAGTAAAACTGTTTTCATAAAAAAGACTTTGTGTTTTAGGTAAATAAATCCTAATTCCAACTTTTGCTTTTGCAAATCCTTGAAACAAAATTGCACCAACATTATTTGGACTTGTTGCATCTCTTATTGTAAAATCGGAATCGAAATATTCTAAAACTAGCAAAGCATCGGCATTGCTTTGATTGGCTATCTGTTCCACTTGGTTTCAATTCATAACATTTCCAAAACCTGTAGAAGTTTTATTTTCACTTTTAAGTCGTTCAGGATATCTTGTAATTTGAATAGACGAATTTTTTAAGAACGGATTTGTTAATCCAGAAATACATTCTTGAGAAAGAATTTTATCAATTCCTATCATTTCACCAGTTAACACGCCTTCTACAGCAGTTGAAAAATTACCCTCCGTTTTGTCAACAAGTACAATTCTTTTAACGTCTGAAGGAAGTTTTACAATAGTTGGTTTTGGAACATTAACTTGCATTTCTTTCACAGAACTACAAGAGAATGTCGTTAATAAACATAATCCTAAAATTAGTTTTTTCATCTTTTTAATTAAAATATCCTTACTCTTTTTTCTTCTTGCCGGGTTTTCGGGATTTGCCCGTTCTCTTTGTTTAGGCTGTTTTTCTATCATATCGCACAACGAGAGAAGGGCTTTGTGCAGGTTAGGAATTAGTGTTCCCGTCCGTATTTAACCACTGCTGATGGAGCATATAAAGTCGAAATTAAGAACAAAAGTTTAATATTTTGCATCAATTATCCAAGCGTTCAAATTAGCGGTGGTCACTGACTATGCCTTGGCAATTTCTTGCTAGTGAAAAGCTCACATATTTAACCAAAACAGCAAAAAAAGTATTCGAACTTATGAGGAAGTTTTAGTTAAGGTTGCCGACTCTTTTTTTCAAACTTTGAGGTGCTCTACGCTAACAGCTCGAAGAACAGGGAAACGGGGGGAAACTCTAGTTATTAGTGGTAGTTTTATTTCTCTTACTTTTATGCTCCTTTCAATTTGTTTTTTAAAAGTTCGTATGCAGTTTTTATGTCCAAGCATATATTCTCTTCTTGAACAAGATTGGGAATGATGCTAATGGCAAGTAATTTATCTTTTGGTTGTTCTTGAAGACCTACTAAAATCACAGGTATATTTTTCTCTTTCAACTCAAAAAGCACATTTTCTAAGGCATATAATCCAGATTGGTCAATATAAGGGACACGATCCAGTCTTATTATAAGTGCTTTTGTGTCTGCAGCCCTACTATCAGACATTAATTGAAACTCGGAAGCAAAACCAAAAAATAGTGGGCCATAAAGATGCTTTATGTAAACCGTGTTTTTAAACTCATTATATAAATCTTGTTCGTCTTCCCAAAGGGTTTCGGGTTGCGAATCTTCTAACGATTTAATCTCTGAACGTTGTTTTGCTAAATCACTAATTTTTTTCATAAATAGCACGGATGCTAATACAATTCCAATGCCTACGGCAAAAATCAGATTGCCAAATGTAGTAATGAGTAAAACCAAAATAAGTATAAAAGCATCGGAACGTGGCACTTTTAATAGGTGCTTTAATGCTTTATAATCGATAATATTTAGCCCTACGGGAATTAAAATACCCGCCAAAACTGGGATAGGAATAAAACGAGCCAGTGAGCCTGCACCGAGCAATATAATTAGTAAAAAAACTCCGTGAATAGCTCCTGAAATTCGTGTTTTCCCACCAGAATTTATATTGATAACAGTTCCTTTTGTAGCACCTGCTCCAGGAATACCTCCAAAAATTGCAGCTACAGCATTGCCTATTCCCTGCCCTATTAACTCTCTATTACTGTTGTGCCGTGTTTTTGTAATATTGTCTGCAATCACCGAAGTTAACAAAGAGTCTATAGAACCCAATGCCGCTAATACTATGGCATACTCTATTATCAAGGCATAAGCCTCCGATGGAATGCTGAAAAAACCATCAATTTTGAGTTCAGGTAAACCTGAAGGTATTTCGCCAATTAGCGGCACATTTATTTTAAATACATAAGTAACAAGAGAAGCTACAATTAAAGCAACTAAAGTGCTAGGTATAGCTTTTGTTATTTTAGGAAATAGGAAATAAACTATAATTGTAAGTAATCCAATTCCAATAGCAGCGATATTTGCCCCAGTAAAAATTTCAGTTATATTTTGAATAACTCCAATGGTGGATTTGGGAGTAGCTAAGCCGAAAAATGGGAATAGTTGAAAAAGGATAATAATCAGACCTACTCCCGTCATAAAACCTGATATTACAGGGTACGGAAAATACTTGATATAACTTCCCACTCTTAATAAACCAAATAGAATTTGAAAAATTCCGCTAAACAAAAATGTAAGTAAAATTATAGGGAGTGCACTTTCAATACCCCCAAATTTGCTAATAGCAAGTGCAACTACTGATGCAGAAACTACCGTCATGGGGCCTGTTGGACCACTGGCTTGTGTAGCAGTTCCACCCAAAAGAGCGGCTAGTATTCCCAAAATTATGGCACCATATAATCCTGCGATTGCACCAAGACCAGACTGTACGCCAAATGCAAGAGCAAGTGGTAAGGCAACAACACCCGCAACAACACCGCCTGATAAATCACCTTTTAGGTTTTTAAAATCATAGAATTTATTTGCCATAAGATTGGATATTTAATCGTTTTTAAAATTCTTTGAAAAAAGTTACTTCTCCACTTTTACATCATACAAGCAGCCCACAATTTGTATTTCGCTTTGGATTTCCAATTCTGCTATAATAGGGCTTTGTTTCCTTTTGCCTTAGTTGGTCAAGGTTCCAAATTTAAACCTTTTTTACCTTCAAAAGAGGCCGAGGCCCTGAAAATACCTTAGCAGCAAAAAGTTTAAATATTTGATCAACAAAAGCAGAGAGTTTTTTTGTGGGACAATCAATAATCTTATTACCAAGGCAAATACAAGAATTGTAATTTTTTGAAAATGGACATTAACTGGAGAGATTAAACTTAAAGATTAAATGCATAAATTTTCTCAATCGAAAGTTAAATAGATTGCATCATTCCACATTCATTTGCTATTTTACACAAAACTTCCTTTATATGAAATTGGTTCATCCACAAATAACCTGGGAGGAAATTCCTCAACACAAGGAAGTCATCCTGCAACCTGTAGAAAAAAACTATAAAAAAGTATTGCTTATAGAATGGGGCATTCTCTGGTTGTTCCTCTGCGCTATAGTAACAGCTCTGATTTTGTCAATTGATTCGTTACAATCAACTCTTGTGATTGGTTTAAGTATTGCAGGCATTCTTCTTCTTTCTGGCTTTCATCTTTTTTTAATTATTAAAGCATTTCCTCAGATGGCCTATGCTATGCGAGAGTATGATGTTTTATTCAGGAAGGGATGGTTGTTTCAACAGTTACATATAGTGCCGATATCTAAAATACAACATTGTGTGATTAAGAAAGGTCCATTGGAAAGGCGCTATCAACTTGCATCCTTACAATTATTTACAGCAACTAATGCTTCTTTTGCTGATATTAAAATTGGCGGTTTAACAGACGTACAGGCAGAACGATTGAAAGAATGGGTTTTGTCAAAAACAATTGAGGTGTAAAATGAACCCCAATAAAAGTCGATACCAAACGAGCATCTGTATTGGTAAATTCTATAAGACCAAAATCAATAAAAAAGATGAAAACAGTTGATTGGGAAAAACCTCAACGTCAGTCGCCCATTGTTCTGCTTTTTATTCTTCTAGAAGGAGCTAAACAAGTATGGCCGCTGATTCTAATTGGATTATTTAGAATGATTTCTAAGAATGAAGATGGAGATAAGCCAACTGATAGCAAGCTGATGATGATTGTGATTGGAGCTTTCTTAATCCTTGTACTTATTAAAACTAAACAGATCATCCAATATTTTTCATTTAAGTTTCGGCTGCAATCGAATTTATTATTGGTGGAACAAGGCATTTTTACAAAAGAAAAAACAGAAATACCATTCAGTAAAATTCAAGCCATTCATCAGAATCAAACGTTTCTTCATAGGCTCACCAATACTTGCGAACTCGTTATCAATACTTCTGGGACGGCGAAGGAAGAAGTTACTATTAAAAGTATTTCGCTTGCAAATGCTGCCTACTTGAAAGGATTATTATCATCAGAAGCAGCGATAGAAAAAGATGCTATTGAACAACCAGTAGAAGTAGAAAGCAGCATCAAGCTAACAGGCAAAGACCTTTTGAAACTTTGTATTTCCGAAAACCATCTTAAAACATTACTCATAATTTTTGCATTCATCCTTTCCCGCTTTCAGGACTTAAAACAGTATTTTGGATTTGATTCTGTAAAATGGATAGAGCAACAAAGTAATCTGTTGCAAGCTACGAGTGTATTATCATTTCTAATTTTAGCTGGAGTGCTTATTTCTGTTATCGTTTCATCTATTCGTGTGCTGATACGTTATTTTAATTTTAGCATCAGTTTACAGGCCGGACAGTTTTTTATGAGCTGGGGATTAATAGAAACAAAAGAGAAAAAAATACGCTTCTCCCGAATTAAGTTGCTTAGCTGGAGCGCCAATTATGTGCGTAGAAAAATGCATCTATATATTATGCGCTTGTGGGTAATGGCAGAGGAGGATACACAACGTAATTCCAGCAACAATATCCCCATAACGCAGGCAGATCAAATACAAAAAATCACATCATGGTATCAACCTATACTGCCATCTTCCGTTTGTACAAGCTTTGAAATTGAAGCGGCTTATACAAGGCGCAATGTTTTGTTGATTGCTATTATTCCGGCAATTATTCTTTGTGGCATTCTATTTCCCTTCTTTGAATGGAAAGCGCTGTTTACTTTTATGTGGACGGCTTACCAAGCCATTCGAATACATTTATTCAGAAAAAATTTTAGAATTTGGATTCACGTGGATGCTATTGAAATTGAAAAAGGCGTTTGGGGTCGGGAACATATGTTGCTAAATCTCACAGATGCAGAAAGTGTCACTGTTGAAACCTCATTATACCAACAACGCAAAGGAGTAGCAAACCTTCGCATCAACACATCTGCGAAACCGGTGGTTATTCCTTTTCTGAAACAGGATCTTGCAGCGTTTCTTGCGGATTATGTTTTATATAGAATAGAATTTTACAAAAATGGTTCGCCTATCTATGAGGCTGATCAAGGAAGACCGAATGTTTAATAGTTTTTCTATTTTTTGTTATGGTCAATGATAATGAAGGCCAATAAGTAATATTTTGTTTGTGTAGATTTTTGATTCGAATGAATTTGATCTAATTAAAGTAGGATTTTTTATACTACGACTAGAACTTTTCTGTTCAAAAAGAACCCATCTATCAATTAAATTTTGGTGATCCATTTCTAATAATGGACTAACAGCGGAATATTCTTATAAATTTCGTAGCCAATAACTATTTTACAAGTTTAAAAAGATACTTGAATAAAGTGAATTTCTTTGAAATGGTAGTATATTGATTTTTGAAGATACTATTTAAAACAAGTTGCACTGAGTTAAGTGCCTAACAATTCAAATTATTTTTATGAACCTTATCATTAGATTACTTATAACTGCAGCTGTAGCCTACGGACTCACCTATGTACTTGACGGCGTCAGCATTGCAGATTTTAAAACCGCTATCATCTTTTCATTGGTATTGGGATTGCTCAATGCTATTGTAAAACCCATCCTCGTTTTGCTAACTATCCCTGTTACTATTGTTACACTCGGGCTTTTCTTGTTAGTTATTAACGCAGTTATCATTTTACTTGCTGACAAACTAATCTCTGGATTTGGTGTGGACGGTTTTTGGTGGGCACTTATTTTTAGTTTAGTGCTTTCTTTAGTTTCGGGTGTTGTGTCTTCTTTGCTACAGCGGGATAAATAAGAAAGAATTAGGTTGGTAAAGCCAACCATTAAAGAAAATTTGTTATCAGTAATATTTCTAATGTACGCTATGAGACTTGCACAGCTTTTTCTATTATTTATTCTATTGTTTTCAGTTGTAGATTTATATGGGCAAGATGACATTCTTTATTCTAGTGACGGACGCTCCGTTCTAAAGCGAAGATTGCTTATACAAAACTGTCTGCAAAGTCTGGGCAAAACGAAACTTGATAAAGCAGCCCTTTCTATGTGCGAATGTAGAACCAATTTGTTTGATAGATCGTTTACCATGAAGCAATTTAGAAAGCATACTAAAAAAGGAATAATTGATCTAAATGGGTTGGTAGAAGAAGATACAGCGATAGCAAAAAAAATGGCAGATTGCTTTTATGGTCAATCTGCGATTATAGCAGCAGGTAATGAGGAAAATTTTGTCGCTCAGTGTGTAAAATCTATTCAAAAAAATGCGCAGAAAACGCTTGATACAGCAAGATTAAAATCATTCTGCATTTGCCAGCGGGAGTTAATAGAAACAAAAAAACTCACGGACAGTCAGTTAGATGCAATTGAAAATCCTAATTCTCTTCTTTATTATGAAATGTTGTATAAATGCGGAGATCCTTTCGCAGAGCAGGAAGGAATACAAAATTGGAATGCTTCTTTTGTCAAAGACATTACAGGTCCAGAAATTGATACTGTAACCACATTGAACATTGCAGGGATGACTTACGTGAAATTAAAAATCGGGAGCTTGCTGCAGATTTGGCTTTTTGATACAGGTGCCTCAGACTTTCTTATTACAACGGATATGGAGAAAACTTTGAAGTCAGAAAATATAATCACAGATGCAAATTATCTAGGAATTGGCGAGTATGAAATGGCCAACGGTGCTGTAGAAAAATGTAGAAAATATAAAATAAATAATTTGAAAGTTGGTGACTTTTCGGTTGACAATGTAATAGTAGCCGTTTCTGAAAAAGCTAAAAAAATTATTGCAGGCAAAGCGCTGTTCAATAAGTTTTCCTCCTGGACCTTGAACAATGAGCAAAATAAGTTAATACTTCGCAAGTAGTTTATTTTCTGCGTTTGGTGGTTACATTTTATATCTAAACCTTTTTTTCAATTCTTCACCCACTACAGCTTGGCTATTTTTTGGCAGGGAAGACATTACATATTTGATCAACATAGGCAGCAAAATAGCCGAATAACAAGCGTTCAGTTTTCAAGAAGAATACATAAATAGATTAAAGAACTACTTAACCGCTACCGCTTTCTTTTTAACGAAAACCAATTTTAAAAGCATCACAATTTTTTCTACAACAAACCCAACTAATAAACCACCAATGGCACAAGCAACAACTTTTGCAAACCATGCAAGTGCAGGTATATTCTCAAGAGCAACTTCTAAATCATGCAGTAAATGACTGGTGAAAGGAATACCGTGGGCTATAATTTCTGCACCTACCCAAAGCATAGCTGCGGTACCTACCACGCTTAAAACATTTAAGAATTTGGGCATTACTTTTACAATGCCCCTTCCAAATTTCTGTGTAGCCGGGTGAAATTTATCTTTAGCCAAATGCACACCAATATCATCTGCCTTTACAATAAAGCCTACAAACCCATAAACTGCGATTGTAATAAAAATGGCAACGGCTACCATCACTACAATTTGATTTACTATGGGTGAATCTTTCACTTGACTATAGGCTATAGCCATAATTTCAGCAGAAAGAATAATGTCTGTACGCACAGCTCCCGCAACTCTTTCCTTCTCTAATTCTTCCGGTGTAATCACTTCTAATGTTTCTACATCTTCGATAGGATGTTTTTTGCTAAACATTTGGTGCACTTTTTCGTAGCCTTCAAAACACAAGTACGCACCGCCAAGCATTAAAATCGGCGTAATAGCCCAAGGCGCAAAATATCCCAATACCAGAGCTGCCGGGCTTAAAATAATCAGCTTATTGAAAAGAGATTTTTTTGCGATTTTAAAAATGATAGATAGTTCACGTTTAGGATCAAGACCTACGACATATTTAGGTGTTACTGCGGTATCGTCTATTACAATGCCAGATACCTTACCTGTGGTTTTTGCCACTTGTGCAGGCACATCATCCAAACTAGCGGCACTTACTTTTACCAATGCTGCAATATCATCCAATAACGCAAATAATCCTGATGCCATAATCTTAAATTTCTTTTCTTAAATGTTTGTGCAGTCTATCCTTTCTGCAATTACAAGATAAGGTAGAATTTGTTTGAAATATTTATTTGATCATTGTTAGCAGCAAGAAAACTATTAATGGGAATTAAAATCGTCTACGAGATAGTTGAGATAAGACTTTTTTTTGTTGAATGCTTGTATTGATTTCATATAATAGTACACAAGCTGAGGCGAGTAGAACTACAATAATCATTTTTTTATCGTTTCCTCAGATACAAACCCTTGCTAGGAATAACTCTTGCGAATCTGCATATACTAATAATGCTTGACTCTTACCAACGGATTCAATCGCCATCAGTAGGTATTATATTTCATTTCTTTATCTCCTCACTAAATATTAAATTTATTCTTTATTAAAACAAATGCTTTTGTATGAAATGAGCCATAACAAAAAGTTGACAGCAACCCAAAATGTAATTGGTGAATTCCTTATGAACAAATCAATAAAAATTTACAGATGAAAAAATATTTACGGCTTGTTAGCCTACTCTTGCTGAGCATCTCTGCCTCGGCACAGGAAAAACCAGTCGCCATCAAAGGTGCCACCATTTACCCAATCAACGGAGCTTCCATTCCCAATGGAATAATGATTGTACAAAAAGGAAAAATTGTAAGTGTAGGACCTGCATCTACACCCATCCCAACGGACGCTACTGTAATAGACGCCACCGGAAAAGTACTGATGCCAGGCCTAGTAGATAGTCACTCCCACCTAGGTGGCCCAGATGGTGGCGACGCCTCGGCTGCACTACATCCTGATGCACGGGCTATGGATGCTGTAAACCCTACGAGCGACGGATTTAAAAAAGCATTAGCAGGTGGTATCACCACCATCAACATAATGCCTGGAAGCGGATTACTGATGAGCGGACAAACCATCTATGTAAAAATGCGAGAAGGAAAAGTGATAGAAGACCTACTCATCACCAACGAAAAAGGTTTGTACGGCGGTCTTAAAATGGCCAACGGGACTAACCCTATGAGAGCTACCGCAGGCGTAATGCCGGGCACAAGAGCAAGAAGTGCTGCGCTGGCAAGAGAACTATTTACAAAAGCCATGGAGTACAAAACCAAAATAGAAAAAGCAGGAAAAGACGCTACTAAAATGCCAGATCGAGATCTGAAATTGGAACCATTAGTAGAAGTATTGCAAGGCAAAAGGGTAGTACATTTTCACACACATAAAGCCAACGATATACTCACCGCCATCAGACTAGGAAAGGAATTTGGCTTTAAGCCTGTATTGCATCACGTGAGCGAAGGCTGGAAGGTGGCCAAAGAAATTGCAGCTGCCGGCGTGGCTAGTTCTATCATCACTATAGATGTACCCGGCGGTAAAATGGAAGCACTTGGCGTATCGCTCACCACAGGTGCCGCCCTCGAGAAAGCCGGTGCAGCTGTTGGCTTTCATACGGATGATGGTATTACCGATTCTCGTTTGTTCATTCGCTCTGCTGCACTGATGGTACGGGAAGGAATGAGTAGAGATAAAGCCTTGGAAGCACTCACGCTGGCTAATGCCAAAATGTTAGACCTCGGCACAAGAGTTGGTTCTTTGGAAAAAGGAAAGGACGCAGATTTTATTATCCTTAGCGGCGATCCATTTAGCATTTATACCAAGGTAGAACAGACTTGGGTAGAAGGTATCAAACGCTGGGACATCAGCATACCCAAAGACAAAGCATTTTTAACCGGCGGCTATGATGTGTATTCACCCATTAGAGGCGAGTTTCATCATCACCAAGAAGAAGTGCAATAAGACAAACCATTACATTTCGGTCGGTGAGGACACCAACCGATAAAGAAAGAAGAAGTGCAATAAATTGACTAAAATCAATCCCCCATCAAACGGGTGCCATTAAAAATAAACAAATGAAAAAAATATTTTTAGCCCTCTGCTTTTTGCCATTCGCATGGGCAGCGCAGGCGCAGATAGCCATCAAGGCAGAAATACTTTACACCGTTTCTGGTAGCCCTATTCGAGGGGGAGTAGTGTTGGTAAAAAATGGCAAGATAGAAAACGTAGGCGCTAATCTCAATATTCCGGGCGAGTACCGCATTATAGAGACAAAAGTATGTACACCGGGTTTGATAGATGCTCGGTCTCTCGTGGGTATTTCTGGCGCCATCAACATTCCTACCGACCAAGATCAGCTGGAAAAAAGCAGTCCCATACAACCAGACCTACGTGCCATCGATGCCTACAATCCAGATGAAATATTGGTAAAAGTAATTAGAGATTATGGCGTAACCACCATTCACACTGGCCACGGGGTGGGTGCATTGGTGAGCGGGCAAACTATGATTGCCAAAACGAAAGCAGGTACCGCCGATCAAGTTGTTATTCAGCCATTGAGTATGTTGGCAATGACCATTGGGTCTTCTGTTTCCAGCAATTTTACTTCACCGGGAACAGCAGCCAAACAAATTTCTATGATTAGAACAGAACTGTTCAAAGCGCAAGCTTATCAGAAAAAGCAGTTGGATAAAGACAGCACTAAACGAGTAGCACAAGACCTAAAAATGGATGTATTATCAATGCTACTGTCAGGGAAAATTAAAGCACTTATCACCGCCAATACTGCTGTAGATATTATGAGTGCTATTCGTTTGGCTAAAGAATTTAATTTAAAACTAGTACTCAATGGCGCGGCAGAAGCTTATCGATTAATCCCCGAAATAAAAGCATCAGGTGCTGAAGTAATCTTACATGCAACGATGGCTAGAAACGGAGACGATATGGTGAATATGAACCGAGAATCGGCAGCCATCCTTACAGCTGCTGGCATTGCAGTGAGTATAGAGAGTGGCTATGAACCCTATGTGCCCAAGACCAGAATTGTTTCTTGGGAAGCCGGGCAGGCTATGGTACATGGTTTATCATTCGACGAAGCATTAAAATCTGTTACGCTTAATCCTGCTCGTGTGCTAGGTATAGATGCTCGAGTGGGCAGTATCGAGAAAGGCAAGGATGCCGATTTGGTATTGTACAACGGAGATCCATTTGAATACCTTACGAAAGTGTGTGGGGTAATGATTGATGGTGTGATGGTAAAGGAAGGGTGTGAGTAAGGATTATAAATGTGAAAGTTAAAAGTAGATTTATATTTAGGTCGCTGGTTTGTTTCGATGATTCAGGAAATAAATTTTGTGTTTCCTGCGTTGCGTGCAACGATGCAGTTTACAACCTACTGCTGCAAAAAAGTTTTTAGTCTTTTATTGTTTTATATATTAATTCAGAATTCCTTTTATCTCTTACTTCCAGGTGCGCTACGCTAACACGTCAAAGAACAAAGTTTTTGCACAGTTCGTGTTAGTTGCAAATCCTTTCCTCACAGTCAATCTAAATGTCGTTTGAAACTACAAAACAAAAAATTCTGTTTTGTGTCAAATGGTGTTGTATGGTCTTCTGTTATACAACGTAATTTGTCAAAACCATTTTTAAGCTCTGTTGTCAAAGTTTCTTCGTTGTATTGTTTTATTGAAAGTCCGCTACATTTTTCTGGCCCGTTATCTGAAAATGTACCAATTGTCAAATAACCATTAACAGATTTTCTTGCTGTGTCCATATATTTCGCAACTTGGTCGCTAGTTGTTAGAAAATGAAATGTTGCTCTGTCGTGCCAAACATCAAAAGTTGTGTCTGGCTCAAATTCTGTAATGTCTGTAACAACCCAATTTATTATTTTTCCTTTGTCGCCCAAACGTTGTTTAGCTTTTTCAAGAGCTTTAGCTGAAATGTCAAGGACTGTAATATTTTCAAAACCTTCATCAAGCAAATAGTCTACGAGTTTGCTGTCTCCACCACCGATGTCTATAATTTTTGCAGCCTTCGTCAAACCGAAGGAATGAATAAAATCAAGTGAAGTTTTAGGAATTTCTTGCGTCCAACTTACTTGGTCAGGGTTTTTAGTTTCGTAAACTGTGTCCCAATGATTTTGTGTTGTCTTGTCCATAATACAAAGGTCTAAATAAAAAAATATTCATTGTGTGACAAATGTTGCAATAGGGCTATTTGCCTTTGTTGCTCAAGATTTCAAATCTAAATCTTTTTTCTATTCATCCGAGGTCGTGACGAGGTCTTCCCGATTGCTTCTTTTTTTCAGCAACGTCGTCTGCAAGCGATGTTGCGTGCTCTTTATGTTATTTTCAAATTAGAATAAAACACCGAATTAAATATTTTCTTTTTTTACTACCAAACAAATTTTACAAAAATATATTTCTTAGTTGGCTCCTTATTTTATTTTAATGACTTGGGCTTTTTACTATTAGGATAGTTGTTATTACATTTACGCAACGTCCGTCACAATAGACGTTGCTAGGAAGTAAAAAGTAAAATGAATCCTTTATGCAGAATGAAGGATTCATATAGTAGTATCTGAATATTAAAACGGGACTGTGTTTTTAGTCATCATCCTTTTCTCCACCTTCAGCGCCTCCGTTATTTTGAATGCCACCGTTGGCAATTTCAGTATGTCTTATCTGTCCACCAAGGTATCCTGTTCTTGCAACCAGTCCAAAACTTACAAGAGAAATGATAAGAACGATGATGGACGTAGATTTTATCAGTGAAGTTTTAAAACGGGTTACTACCAAAGCTACAATTGACATTAACCCTAATGCAATCAAACTTATCAAAGCATACATTGCAGCATCTTCATGCAGCTCAATCATATTCTCTGATACGCCTTGAATATTTTCTATTGCTTCTTCAGCACCCTCACCTGTCAAATAAGCTATAGCTGCGCCAATTGCAGAAATGATGAAAATAAAATAGGCGGCATTTTTAGTTTGATTACTCTTTGCCCAAAGCCCATACCCCAACACAAAGGCACCCAATATGGAGCCGAAAATAGGAAGATGTGTGATTAGCAAATGCAAATGTACCTGGCTCATAGTCGTAGTTTTTAAAGTGAATTAATTTTAATAAATTTCTCACCGCTTGTCATAGAGATTCCGCAACGGGCAGGTGCTATTGTTTCGTAAGTATTACCACAGGTTGGGCATACATAAAAAACTGTTGCTAAGGATTTAACGGTATTGTTTTGTAAAGCCGACAACGCTGCTTCATAAAATACTTTATGCTTTTTCTCTGTTTTGTAAGCATAGTTCAAACTTATCATCGCTAATTGATTACCGGCTGCGTTGGCGGTGGTTAAAAATTCCGGATACATAGTAGTTGCTTCATAGGTCTCACCAGCTATCGCATCTTGTAAATTTTCTTTTGTGGACTTTACAGTAAATTCTGGTTTGATAACCGGAACACTAACTCCAGATTCCTGCAATACAGCTTTATGATTTTTGGCATGAATATTTTCTGCAGTAGATGCGGCTTTAAAAAGTAAAGCAATCTCGTGGTATCCTTCCAGTTCAGCTTTTTTTGAATAAGCCGCATATTTTGCACTGGCAGTTGTTTCACCTTTGAAAGCAGCCTGCATATTTTCTGTAGTTTTTGCATTTGCATCATTGCTGGTTACAGAGCTTGCGGGTTTAATAATAGAAGTCTTTTCAGCTTTCTCATTTTCTGTTGCTTCGTTTTCATTTTTCTCGTTTTCATCACTTTCTTTTGTTGCCTTTTGGGTGGCTGTGTCCGCATTATTCTGTATGGGTGCTTTCATTGCTTTATCTGTATTGTTGCTTCCGCAAGAAGCAAGAAGAATACATCCAGCAGCAAATACTGTAACGGGGATAATTAATAGCTTTTTCATTTTACTTTGTTTTATTTGTTTGTGATTAAATTATAAAACAAAGGTGCTATTACAGCCCTTTACTATGGCTTTGCAGTTTCTTAAGATTGGCTAAAGATTATGCAGGAATTTTTAAAGAGAATGTAGTGATAGCAGAAGTACTGCTAACAGCAATTGTAATTTGTTGCAAGTCTGCCAATTTCTTTACAATAGCAAGCCCCAAGCCGCTTCCTGGCACCATAGAACTTCTTGATTCATCTGTACGATAGAATCGGTTAAATAATAGTGACAATTGTTCCTCTGTAATTCCAGTGCCATCATTTGTAATAGATAAAGTGTTTGTGTCATTGGACCAACTAAAACTTATTTTCCCATTAACAGCTCCATATTTTATAGCGTTACTAACTAGATTATCTATGATTACAGAAAAGAAAAAACTGTCTGCATGTATTGAAATTGATTCAGCAATAGATGTGCTAACAAGCATTCTTTTCTGCTGAATTTGTTTCTCGAATTTTAATTCTGCTTCTTTCAATATTTTATGCAGATAAATTCTTTCTTTCTTTACGGAAACAGATTCAAAACGGGCAAGCTGCAAAAGCTGGTCGAGCAATTGATTAAGTCTGTCTGTTTGATTTATTACTTCTTTTATTTTTTCTTCATACTGCTCCGGCTCTCGTTTTTTGCGTAGCAATACTTCTAGCGTACCACGAATGGCGGCGAGCGGTGTCCTTATTTCATGTGAAGCATCGGCAGTAAATTGCTTTTGTTGCTGAACACTACTGTCTATCCTGCTTAGCAATTCATTAATTGTCCTAGCTAGTTGGTAAATCTCATCTTCATTTTCAGGCAAAGGCAACCGGGTATCTATGTTAGAATCATTAATTCCTGAAGCGGCACTGATTAACCGATTAACGGGTGCTATAGATTTAGAGGCTGTAAAATAAATAACCCAATAAAGTACTAGCAAAAGAATGGGAAATGAAATGCATAGGGTAATAAGTAGATTGTTCAACACATAGTATGACTCTTGTTGAGAAACACCAATAGTCATTTGGCCAATAATTTTTCCTTGGTCGTTTTTTACTGGAAATTGACCAAGCCGAAGTCTTTGTTGATCAATCTGAGTAATATAGAAATATTCTTCCTTGTTGTTTGGGTTAAACAAAAAATGATTTGAGTGTAGATTAGCAGATTTGAAAATCATCTTATCCTTGTTATCTACTATTTGAATAAATGTTGGATTGACTTCTACTTTCTTATGCTCAGCTTCTTCCCACTCTGGCATTTTATTAATGATGATACTGTCAGCTTTCCAATCGAGGGTGCTTAATATTTCTTCTTTTTCAAGTAAAATATCATTATCAAGATGGCGGTATGAACTTAGATATACAACTAGATATATGATAACAAATATGATAGCTGTGGTAATTCCTACAGCAAGGGTATTAAAAAATGCAATACGTTTTTTAAAACTAAATTTCATTACATGTCATTTACACGATAACCTACTCCACGAATAGTTTTAATGAAAGATTCGCTATCTTTTGTATCTAATTTATTTCGCAATGCATTTATAAAAACATCAATCACTGAAGTGTCTTTGTCAAAATGAATGTCCCATATCTTTTCAATAATTCTTGATCGCCTGCATACCTTTCCCTTATTGCGTAGTAGGTATTCTAACAAGGAAAATTCTTTTTGAGTGAGCTCAACAGGTTGCCCATCTTTTGTAACCAAATAAGCTTCTGTATTCAATACAATGTCTCCTGTTTCAAAAATATTTTGTTCTCCAGTTTTGCTTCGCAACAACACTTTTATACGAGCTAATAATTCTTCAAATACGAAGGGTTTTTTCAAATAATCATTGGCACCTGCTTCTAGGCCAAAAATAGTATCATCCACGGTGTCTTTTGCGGTTAAAAAAATAATTGGGATTGATTTACTTTCCTTGCGGATGCTTCTGCAAATTTCAATACCACTCATTCCTGGCATCATCCAGTCAAGCAGTATAATGTCATACTCATTCAAATTAGTCATTGCCATTTCAAGAGCCTCTTTTCCATTAAAAGCAACATCAACAGCAAAACCTTCTTCTTCCAGTCCTTCTTTTAAAAAACCGGCGATAGCTGTCTCATCTTCTGCTAAAAAAATTCTCATATGGGTAAGTTAAAGAAAAATTAGTCATTGTAATTATTTCTAATCAGGGTTTGAGAAATCTGGTAAGGCAAGTTCTACACCTGCCCCGTGCTTATATACCAATTGACCTCCTAAATATCCTGTTCTTGCAATGCTGGCTATTACACTAGCAAAAAGTAACACTGCTATAATTCTTAACCAACTCTTTTTGTATTTTAAAAAATAGATACTAGCATAGGCCAAAGCTGTAATAACTGTCAGCCATAGTGAAATTGTTGCTGCCTGTTCGTGTAGTTCCATTGCTTTGTTTAATGGTCCTTCTTCCATTCCTTCTCCAGCAGCATTACCTGCTAGGTAAGATGCTACAGTACCAAGCATACCTAGTATTAATAAATAAAAGGCAGATCGGCTAAAGAATTCTTTTTTGTAAAAGAAACTTATTGCTTCAAATAAAAATCCCACCATTAATAAAGCAATGGGAAAGTGAATAACCATTGCATGGAGATGTGTAGAAGAAATCATAATTGTAAGTTTTTTACAAAGGTGATCTTCCGATATTTTATTATGCCTTAGTCGTTTCTTAAGTTTAGCTTAAGAAAATGAAATAACAGCTACTAAGTCAAGCAAAGAATGAGAATTTATAGTTTTTTGCATGCTGTTTTATTAAAATATAAGACGGGTTGCTATGTGTTAGCTGCTGTAGCTTTCTTTTTAGTAAAGTATCTGTAAAGGGATGTTGTTGGGAAGGAAGGCGAGATCTCCCCGCCTTAGTTCGTGTCTTCACGAATCTTCTCAAAACCACGAACCCTGGCGGAGTGATCCCATTTATATTTTTTCTATTCCCCAATCAACTTAATCCAGCAACATTTGTTTTTAATTTTATAGTGGGGTATTGACCACGATTCAGCAAAAAATTAAAAAGCAAAATGAATAATTTAGTTTGGTTTCGGAATGATCTAAGAGTGCAAGACAATCAGTCTTTATCGAAAGCAGTAAACAATGGCGGCAAAACAGTTGCTGTATATTGTCTCGATCCACGGCAATTTAAAACCAATAAATATGGGTTTAAGAAAACCGAAAAGTTCAGGGCTAAGTTTTTGTTGGAAACCATTCGAGATCTGAAAAATAATCTCGCTTTATTAAATATCCCTTTATATGTTTTTCACGACGAGCCAGAAAATGCTATTCCAAAATTGGTTCAAGAGTATCAAATCAGTTCTATATTTCTTCAAAAAGAATGGACGCCCGACGAGACTGCTGTAAACGATCATCTTCGAAACATTGAAAGTATCAGTGCCTTAAAATGGATTGAATCGTATGATCAATTTTTATTTCATCCTGATGATATTCCATACAGCAATTTTAAAGAAATTCCAGAGGTTTTTACGGTATTTAGGAAACGATGCGAGCAAGTTTGCAAAGTTCGTGCGTCAGTAACTGTAGAGCCGCAACGGGAAACAAATATGGTCAACACAGTCGATGTGCTGACCATATTTGTTTGGCGTGCG
>JBBRHK010000007.1:0-20469 GCA_038222815.1 Chitinophagales bacterium | reverse complement strand
TTGCCAATTTCTGTAATATAGAGAAAAATGGCTGGTTACAAAAATACGGTAAGGATATTTATGGGCTGCTTTTAAGTGAAGAGAGGTTTGAGAAGCAACTGCAGCTATGGTAAATACCCACACAGATATAGGTTAAAATCTGAGATGTTTTTACCTTAAATCAAAAATTAGGACAGACTCTTTTCAAAATACACTGCATTCTCGTTAGGATTGTGATAATATGGCAAAGTTTCTTTGTATCCATATTTCTTATAGAAAGTCATAGCTGGCACCATACTACTGAGCGTATCTAGCTTTAAGGATTGGTAGCGCACACTTATGGCATATTCTTCTAAAATGGCGAGGAGGCGGGCTGCCGCTCCATCTTTTCTGTAAGCTGGTTTTATATATAGACGTTTTACCTCTCCTATTTTCTCATTAATTGGACGGAGGGCAATACAGCCAAAAGCTTGGTCGTTGTCTTGTAACAAAATGATGCAGCCTTTTGGCGCAGCATATACTTTTCTTAAAGAAACTAGCTCCTCTTCAAAATGCTGGAAACCTAAATCTATACCTAGCCACTGTGCATATTCGTTGAATAAAGCTGCTGCTTGCTGATAATGTTCGTCGGTATTAGCAAATATTACTTTATGCATTGCCCCATTTTTTATTGCTGATATAAACGCCGGCTGCAATCATAAGTCCAGCAGATATTTTTTGTAAATTAATACTTTCACCAAGAAAAATAATGGCTATTGTAGCCGCGAGTACCGGCTGTATATATATGTACGCCCCGGCGATAGATGCGCCTAGATGCTTAATGCCATACACATTGAAGATATAGGCTAGGAAAGTACCGAAGACACAAATGATAGTAATAATCATCCAGGCTGTATTGCTGAAGGCTGTAAAGTCTGTCTCTGTAAATTGAACAAAACAAAAAGGAAGAATTAGAAAAAAGCCCATACTAAAAAGCATCCTCATCACTACGATGGGATTATACTTTAACATTAATGGTTTTACTAGAATAAAATAAATGGTATAAGAAACGGCATTTACAATAATGAGTATGTCTCCCAGAATTGGATTGCTAGCACCACTACTTACAGTCCTATCCACTACTAATATAACAGCTCCTACAACACCTAAAACGAGCCCAACAATTTTAGGAATACCGAGTCTTTCTTTTAAGAAGAACGCTGCCAATACTGTAATTAAAATTGGCGTAACCAGCATAAGCAAACTAGCGTGAATGCTATAGGTTAACGATAATCCTTTTACAAATAAAAGTTGATTGATAGCGATACCAGTAAGTGCACAAAGGAACAGCCTGCCATAATCTTTCCGCTCTATTTTAGACTTTGTTGGTTTGAAAAAATACAATGCCCACAGTAGAATGGCGCACACACCTACCCTTACCAGATTGAGTGCAAACGATTTAATGTAGCCCTCATTCAGTAAAAATTTTACAGCTGTAAAATTGATAGCAAAGAAAAGATTAGTAGCCAGCAACGCAAGGTGCGCTTGTGATTTTTGTGATGCTGCCATAAGACGTTTGTATATGTTATTTGTTCATATGGTTCCAGCCTTGCGCCACTAATGCATGCTTATTTCCTGCTCTGGTAATAATATTTGTACCCTCTTCTTTTGCAGTAATGTATCCTATCACACTTATAGCTGGGTTTAGTTTTACTTGCTCATAATCTGCTTGTGATACGGTAAACAAAAGCTCGTAATCCTCACCACCACTCAGTGCGCAAGCGGTAGGATCTATCTTTAATGTGTAGGCAAATTCTTTCATTTCATCGCTAAAAGGCAGTTTATCTTCATACAATACACAACCTACTTCGCTTTGTTTGCAGATGTGTAACAAGTCGCTGCTAAGCCCGTCGCTGATGTCTATCATTGAAGTAGGCATAATATTTTCCTCACCTAGCCATTCTATGATATCTTTTCTGGCTTCTGGTTTTAGGAGCTTACCTACAATGTGTGACTGCCCTTCAAGATCTGGCTGAGCGCCCGTTTCTTCAAATATTTTCTTCTCTCTTTCTAATAAAGTGAGTCCAAGAAATGCACCCCCGAGTTCGCCACTTACACAAATCAAATCTTTATCTTTTGCCGTGCTGCGTTTTACAAAACTACCAGGCGCTACTTCGCCGATGGCTGTAACACTTATGATTAATCCCTTTTGAGAGGTGCTTGTATCTCCGCCTACAAGGTCTACACCGTAAGCCTCGCAAGCTGCATATATACCAGCGTACAACTCATCCAAACTTTCTACGCTAAAGCGATTACTGAATGCAAGGCCCAAAACGATTTGCGTAGGCACAGCATTCATTGCATAAATATCACTGAGATTTACCACTACACTTTTATACCCCAAATGCTTGAGGGGCGTGTAGGACAAATCAAAATGAACGCCTTCTACTAAAAGATCTGTACTGATAACTGTTTGTCTTCCAAAATGGTCTATCACCGCAGCATCATCCCCCACGGTAACTAGTGTAGATGCATTTTTTATTTCGTTGTTTTGGGTGAGGTGATCTATCAGACCAAATTCTCCCATATCATTTATTTCTGTTCTTGCCATAATGGGGGCAAATTTACTACTATGTTTTTGAATTAGTTTAGAGGGTGAGAGAGTTTAGGAAAGTTTAGGAGGGTTTAGGTGGGTTTAGATGGTTTAGAGCTTAGGGTTTAGATTTTGAACCATTATTGGCTTCAATTAGGATGATGCTCTTTACTCCTTATGCACTTACTTTACATAAACCGTTTGCTTATTTACAAATTCGTGGATGCCTGCTTTACTTAACTCTCTACCGTAACCAGATTTTTTTGTGCCGCCAAATGGTAATCTTGGATCGGAGGTTACTTTCTCATTGATAAAATAGGATCCATCTTCTACGAGACTACAATAGGTCAATGCCTTTTTGCTATCCCTAGTACAAATCGTAAGTCCAAGCCCAAAGCGGCTCTTTGCAGCTAATTCAAATCCTTCCTCCACCGTCTTTATTTTTACAAAAACAGCTACTGGCCCAAATGTTTCTTCATCAAAAGCTTCCATTCCTGGTTTTACATTTACTAAGATAGTAGGCTCGTGGTACGCACCTACGCTTTTTCCGCCGTAGATAATCTTAGCTCCCTTCTTTACAGATTTTTTTATTTGCTTTTGTAATTCATCAGCCAATTCTTTTTTAGCCATAGGTCCAATCTGCGTTTCCTTGTGCAATGGATTACCTAATACTAACTCGCCAACGGCAGTCGTGAATTTTGTAAGAAACTCCTCATAGACTTTTTCGTGTATCAAAAACCTTTTACCAGCAATGCAGCTCTGTCCGGTGTTTTGCATCCTTGCTTTAATAGCTACTTGTACTGTATCGTCGATATCCGCATCTTCACATATTATTACTGCATTGCTACCGCCCAATTCTAAGACACAACGCTTTAAATTTTTTCCTGCAATCTCGGCTATTGATGCGCCGGCAGCTTCACTACCAGTAAGGCTTACCGCCTGTACAGAGTCGTGCGCAAGAATTTGAGCTAAGGCTTTATAATCTACAATGATATGTGTGAAAACGTCTTTTGGAAGTCCTGCCTGTTTGAATATTTTTTGTATGGCATCCCCACTACCTAGCACATTGCTTGCGTGCTTTAGTAACGCAGTATTGCCTGCTAATAAGGTAGGAATTGCAAAACGAAATGCTTGCCAGAACGGATAATTCCAAGGCATCACAGCCAATACTGTTCCAATAGGAGCATAGCGCACAAAACTTTTTGTGGCTTCTGTTTCTATTATTTCATCTTTCAAAAAATCTGCTGCATTTGCTGCATAGTAATTACAAAGGGTAGCGCATTTTTCTACTTCAGCTATCGCCTCTGTTATTGGCTTGCCCATTTCATTTGACATTAGCCTTGCATATTTCTCTTTCCCTATCTCTAAAATCTCAGCAACCTTTTTAATGATACTGATTCTTTCTTCTACCTGTGTTCCACTCCAAGTTTTATAAGCACTTGCAGAGTCCTTAAGTTGCTTTTCTACCTGTGTTTTATTGAGCTGTTTATAGTTTTTAAGATCTTTTCCTGTAAATGGATTATTAGTTGTGATGGTCATATCTATTTCTATTTTATTTTCTTCAGAAGTTGTGTCCTAGGCTTTTAAATCCATTTAGAATTGAGATAACAAAGGTTCGGAAAATATTTTTTCTTAGAAATAAAAATGCTACCGGTTCAATTCTTTGGAGTGAAGTCAGACAACTCCTAATTCATAAAGCGAGCCAAAGTTTTGTAAATCACAATTGTAATTGATAGCTAAGATTAACTAAAATTGGTTTACGGAAAATAAAATTCAACACAACTTCAATTTCAAAAAAATAGAAATCTGTCAATTAACTGAAAATTCACCAATAGTTATTATTTTCAGTGAACGTATTCACCAAAAATAGCTATATTTGGTGAATAGATGATTACTAGAACAATTACAGCAAAGATACAATCCAAGTTAGGAAAGGGTAAAGCGATCATATTGCTTGGGCCTAGGCAGGTAGGCAAAACGACGCTCATTCAAAAAATACTTTCTGACAAGGAACATTTGTTTTTGGATGCCGACGACCCTACCATAAGGGCATTACTTACTAATCCAAACACTGCTCAGCTACGTTCAATCATTGGAACTGAAAAAATTATTTTTATAGACGAGGCGCAGCGGATCCCCAATATCGGAGTTACGCTGAAGATAATAACCGACCAGTTTAAAAAAGTACAATTAGTAGTAAGCGGATCATCAGCTTTCGATTTGAATAATGCTCTCAATGAACCACTAACTGGCAGGAAATGGACTTACACTTTATACCCTATTTCTTGGCTAGAGCTAGAAGAAAGTATTGGTTTTGTGGCAGCACAACAGCAGCTAGAACTAAGACTCCTCTATGGAATGTACCCAGATGTAATTAATAATCTTGGAGAAGAAAACGAACTCCTTAAAAATCTTGCAGAAAGCTATTTATACAAAGATATTTTAGCATTTTCTAATATTAGAAAACCAGAAGTTTTAGAAAAACTCTTGAAGGCATTAGCTTTTCAAATGGGAAATGAGGTGAGTTATAACGAACTTTCCGGGCTTTTAGGTATAGACAAAAATACTGTAAGTAACTACATTGATATTCTTGAGAAAGCGTTTGTAATATTCAAGCTAAAAAGCTTTAGTGGTAACCTTAGAAATGAAATAAAAACCAATCAGAAAATATATTTCATTGACAACGGAATTAGAAATATGCTGATAGGTAATTTTAGTCCTCTTACGCAAAGGCAGGACGTGGGTGCATTATGGGAGAATTTCTTAATCAGCGAAAGGCATAAAAAAATTGCTTATGACGGGAACCTGGCGCAGCCATATTTTTGGAGGACTACTGCGCAGCAAGAAATAGATTATGTAGAGAAAAATCAGGACAATCTTTCTGCCTTTGAAATAAAATGGAATGAAAAGGCGAAGGTAAAAATTCCTAGACTTTTTGTTGAAACTTACAATACAGAAATAAAAATAATCACAAAGGCAAACTTTCAAGAATTTTTATAGATTGTAATGATGGCTAAAAATATAATTTTACTAAATCTTTGATGTTCCTCACAAAAGACTATTTACCGCTTCTTTGCATACGTCAAGCCTAATGAAAACACATTGGCAGCATACACATTTTTTGCTGGCACAATACCGCTATGCACTTTACTGTATTGCGTAGCTATTGCCCAATGCTTATCAAACTCATACGCAGCACTAAGCACAACAGTAGAAAAGGCAACTCCGTTACCTCTTATAAAATCTGCGAATACGGGAGACGTTCCTACACCAGTTGTGGCTGAATATTTTGCGGTAAGCCATACTTTATCCTCTACCTTGTATCCAAATTCTGCACCTGCAGCATATTGATCTTGAAAGCTTGTTCCTTTGTAAGAAGTTCTGTAGTTAAAGGCACTATAAATAGTTGCGTAAAATGGTTTTGGGTAAAAAGAATGAGAGATAGCGGCGGTAGTCCATATATTAAATTCGCCATCGCCAGTAGGTAGGTTTATAAAGGCTCCACTATTATCTTTTGCTACTCCTTTAAGGCCTTGGGCTCCTACAGGAATTTCTGGAGCTACAGAAAGACTTATTGGATACTTTCCTTTTTGAATAGCGTATTTTAATTCTAATCTCAAGTCGCCAATTCCAGTAACATTGTTAGTAGTAGAATAGCCTTGGTGTTTTAGCAATGGCATATTAAAAATTCCTGTAAGTTTTTTTGAAAGTCCGTACTCGCCATAAATGGAGAATGCTTGTTGGCTAAATTTACTTGTAGCAACCTCATTTCCATCAAGATTTCTATAATCTTTAGAAGTATATCCGCTTGCGTCTGCCTTCAAAAAATAATTTCCTTTTTCTTTTACCCATCCGCTCTGTGCAGGTGCGCTCAAGAAGAATATTGAAAGGATAGCAACAGCCAAAAGTCTAGTTTTCATTTATAATATTTTTATTTTTCTAATTCCTTCTTTGACGGGATTATTCTTACAGCTTTCTATAATCACGCTTATTTATATAATTGATACCCATAAAAAATTAGAAAAAAAGAGACATAAAAAATATATCTCTTTTTTAAAATCAAGCAATCAATCAACAGTTTGTTTAGTTAAGTCTTCCGTTTCCAAATGGAATATTTGCGGTAGCACACCATATAATTACGTGCGTAAATGTAGCAGCGGGGGCAGCGTTCAATCTATAAAATCTAGCTCCATTTCCTTGTACAGTACCTACAAGAATTAGGTTGGGGTTTCCTGTACCCGGACTTGCTGTGAAGGTTGCTGAGGTAGATAAATAGACTGTTGCTGTTCCTGTACCTAGCTCTGTTGTAAAGTCGCTTCCAAGGCTTAGAAAATTAGTACTTTGAGCATCTCTTCCTATGGATATTGCACCCTTAGTTGGGGTACTGTTTTGCGCTGTAAGTGCTCCGCTTCTTGTTGCAGTAAATGCCCCGCTCGGTTGGCTACTGTCTACCGTTACGGTTGTTTCATCTTTACCACAAGAGGTAAATAAAATTGCTGCGAGAGCAATGGTCAAAAGTTTTTTCATTGTGAGTTGTTTTTTGTTTTTTTTAAAAGTTAAGACACAGATTCGCCCAAGCTAAATTGCTTGAATAAAAAGGATGCCCACAAATTTTATCGTGAATTTTTATACTCGCATTGAGAAACTGACCGGTGTATTTCTCTTGCTGCGTACCTGTGCAAGTCTATACGTTGCTAAAAAAAAGATGGTTGCAAATGTTATAGAAAATCCTAATTTTTTAAATCTAGATTTCAAATTAGCGATACGCCTTATTAATTATTAGCAAATTATTTATGTATTTATCTTATACTTTTACTCTTATAGAAAACCTTCTTTATGAATAAAAAAATAGTCCTCGTTGCAGTTATAGCCTCATTAGCAACTCTTATACTTCAAGTAATAAGTTTTTATAAAACCCTATCATCTCTATCTCCTACAAATATTGCAGGAACGCAGGCATTGTCAGAGTCATTCAGTAATCAAGTTTTTGTGGGTAATATTCTAAGCCTTCTCCTTCTGTTACTCTGTAATATATATGCGTACAGTAGCAAAAAAGCTCAATGGGTATTTCTAGCTTTAGCATTTTATGCAGTAGCAGAGGTCTTGAATTCCTTTAAAAGTGAAGCAATTTTCCATTTTAGAAAAGCAAACGGTCTTTGGGATGGTGGCTTTTCGCTGGGATTAATAGGCGCAACTTTACTAATAGTAGTTGCAGCAATAGCTATTTTTATTAACTACCTATTGCTTCAATATTTTATAAAAAAACGTATTGTCTAGTAATCGTTCAGCGAGGTGGTGAGTTGTGACAAAGCATTTTTAAGCTGCTCATCATTAGGAGCTATGCCATGCCACTCGTGCGTACCCTCCATAAAATCAACACCTTTCCCCATTACGGTATGCATAATGATGGCTACTGGTTTGCCTTTACCCAAGTGAGTTTTAGCTTTTGTAATTGTTGCTACTACAGCATCCATATCGTTACCATCCATTTCCAGAACATCCCAACCAAATACTCTGAATTTTTCGCCTACGTCACCTAGTTTTAACACATCTTCGGTACTTCCATCTATTTGCTGGCCATTTCTATCAATAGTAGCAATTAGATTATCTACATTATTCGCCGCGGCGAACATAATAGCCTCCCAGTTTTGCCCTTCATCTAGCTCTCCGTCTCCGTGTAAAGAATAAACCGTTTTAGTATCACCGTTTAGTTTTTTGGCGTGTGCAGCACCAATTGCCACACTCATTCCTTGACCCAATGAGCCACTTGCAATTCTCACACCTGGTAGATGCTCGTGGGTAGTAGGATGTCCTTGAAGCCTTGAATTTAGCTTTCTAAAGCTAGCTAACTCTTCCACCGGAAAGTAGCCACTTCTAGCCAATGCACTATAAAAAACAGGAGAAATGTGTCCATTACTTAGAAAAAACAGGTCTTCGCCAACCCCATCCATCTTAAAATCAGGATTATGGTCCATAATTTTAAAATACAAAGCAGTAAAAAACTCTACACAACCTAGCGACCCTCCTGGATGACCACTTTGTACACCGTGCACCATTCTTACTATATCTCTACGTATTTGTGTTGCTATTTCTTGTAACTCTGCCATTTTCGTGTTTTTTTAATTATGGGTACAAACCTAAAAGAAAAATCTACTATTACAAAAAGAAAAAGAAAGGCAAAGACAATATTTATACAGTTATATGCGTATTACTAGCATAGCATATACGATTGGGCATCATATTTGATTCTCATCTGCTTAGAAATACATATTAAAAGCTGAACTATGAGTATAAAACGCATTTATAGCCTACTTTTGCATCAATCATCTGAACTTTAAACCCTGCGAATTGCATGGATAATATATTATTAAGTTCTGGGTTAGCGTTTCTAATTACCTTCTTTTCTATTCCTGTAATAATAAAAGTAGCGAAAGAGAAAAAGTTATACGACGAACCAGACGAAAGAAAAGTACATAAAAATGTGATCCCTACTCTTGGAGGTATGGGCATATTTGCGGGCTTTATCGTCTCATTGCTTATGGGCATTTCTTCTGCAAACAATCCAGAATTTCAGTTTTTTGTAGCTGCTTGCCTCGTTATATTCTTTATGGGCCTCAAGGACGATATTATGATTTTGAGCGCTAGTAAAAAATTCATAGGCCAGTTAGTTACGGCTGGTATTATTATAAGATTCGGAGGTATTCAGCTTAGTGATATGCACGGTTTTTTAGGCGTTCATAGTATTCCGCCCATTGCTTCTTACTTCCTTACCTTGTTTACTATAATAGTAGTTACCAATGCTTTTAACTTAATTGACGGCATTGATGGACTAGCAGGCTCCTTGGGACTAGTAACTGCGGTAAGTTTTGGAATATATTTTTACTTAATTGAGAATATATCTTACTCAGTGATGGCTTTTGCATTGGCTGCTGCTACGTTTGCGTTTCTGATTTATAATTTTTCTCCGGCAAAAATATTTATGGGTGATACGGGCTCCTTATTACTTGGAACTGTAAACTCAATTTTGGTGATAAAATTCATCCAACTAGCTCCGATTACCCCTACTAGTTTTCAAATACAATCTGCGCCAGCTTTAGGGTTTGCAATTCTTATGGTGCCGTTATTTGATACACTACGAGTATTTACAATAAGAATTTTTAACCGTCGCTCACCATTTAGCGCCGATAGAAACCACATTCATCATTTCTTATTAGACCTAGGCTTTAATCATAGAAAAATCGTAGCTATTATAGGTAGTACAGCAGTAGGATTTATAGCACTTAGCTGGGTACTTAGAAAATTAGATACAACCATCATAATAGGTATTTTACTAGCCCTTGGGTTCTTACTCACTGCATTTGTATATCAACTGAGAAAAAGACGTTTTCAAAAAATAGTCTTGAAGAATGTAAAAAATACCCAAGTAAGGATGCCAAAAATTACTACCTATAAGCCAGAAGTAGTAGAAATAAAGTAGGGCAAAAAATATATCTCCAAACTCTTTTACGTGGTTTTTGTAAGTTTGCAACTTATAAGCCAATATTATGACAGAAGAATTATCAGCTATTGTAGCAGACACAGAGGATAAAATGCGGAAAGCGGTCTCTCACCTAGAAAGCGAACTAGTAAAAATAAGAGCCGGTAAAGCCTCACCCAATATGCTCGATGGGATAAATGCAGACTATTACGGGAACCCAACTCCTATAAACCAAGTGGCAAATGTGGCCGCACTAGATGCGAGAACAATCTCTATACAGCCTTGGGAAAAACCAATGCTAGCAATTATAGAGCGTGCCATTATGCAAGCTAATATTGGCATCACTCCGCAGAACGACGGAACTATGATTCGTCTTTTCTTACCGCCTCTTACAGAAGAGCGCCGTAAAGAAATGGTGAAGAAAAGCAACGGAGAAGGAGAAAACGGCAAAGTAACGATTCGTAACATTAGAAGAGATGCCATAGAAGATATTAAAAAACTTCAAAAAGATGGGTTAAGCGAAGATGAGGCAAGAGATGGAGAGAATGAGATACAAGATGTTACAAACAAATACACCTCACTTGTAGAAAAAACATTGGCTGCTAAGGAAACCGAGATTATGGCGGTGTAAAATGATATACTTTGGAATCGAGTAGAGAAACCTGGGTGCTTTTATTGTCTGTACCTATATATTCAGTTCTTATAGGCGCAGAAATTATTGTGAGTAACTGGCAAGCCACGAAGCGATATACCGTAAAAGGAGTTCTACAAAATATTTACTTGTCTTTACTGAATGGCAGCTTAGACTTATTGCTACGCTGGTTATTTTATATCTCCGTTTTGATGTTTTGCTATGAGCATTCGTTTTTTAGTATTGACAATCCCTTCTTATATTGGGTTTTACTTTTTTTCTTAGAAGATTTTGCATTTTATATAGAGCATAGGATAGATCATTATTGCAGGTTATTTTGGGCGGTGCATGTTACACACCATTCTTCCCAAGAGTTTAATTTAACCACGGGTTTTAGGTCGTCCGTTTTTCAGCCCGTATATCGTTTTATGTATTTTATTCCTATCGCATTAATGGGTTTCCATCCATTAGATATTGTATTTATGTACTCCATCACGCAGACGTATGGCATATTGGTGCATACGCAGCACATTAAAAAAATGCCAAGTTGGTTTGAAGCCATCTTTGTAAGTCCGTCCCATCACAGAGTGCATCACGCAAGTAATATTTTATATCTCGATAAAAATATGGGGATGTGTCTTATCATTTGGGATAGGCTTTTTGGCACCTATCAAGAAGAGTTAATAGAAGAGCCTGTGGTATATGGCCTTACGAAAAATATGGACAACCCTTTTCACCCTATCGATGTAGTATTGCATGAATGGAAGGCGATAAAAAAAGACTTAAATAAGAAAACTTCTTTTAAAAATAAGCTGCGTTATCTATTTATGCCCCCTGGCTGGAGCCATGATGGGAGTACGCTTACAGCGGTGGAGATGAGAAAACAAAAATTCTAATCCAAGTCGCAAATTCTTTTTACTTGCTTATTAGTTGGCAGTTATTTACTTTTACTTATGGAAATTTCCCTCGTTACCAGTCCTGCTCAAGAAAAAGAATTTCTTGAGGTCCCTACATTTATCTACAAAGCTGACCCCAATTGGATTCGCCCATTAAATAAGGACATTGAAGACATTTTTGATTCAAAGAAAAACAAGGCTTTTCGTTTCGGAAAAGTACAGCGGTGGCTGCTATTAAAAGATGGGCAGTGTATAGGAAGAATTGCAGCATTTGTAAATAAGAAATATAAATCTAAAGGCGATGATGTGCCAGTAGGTGGTGTTGGTTTTTTTGAATGCATTAATGATGAGGCTGCAGCATTTTTACTTTTTGATACTGCTAAAGAATGGCTATCATCTGAAGGGATGGAGGCGATGGATGGCCCGATAAACTTTGGAGAAAGAGATAGGTGGTGGGGCTTGGTAGTAAAGGGTTTTATAGAGCCGCTTTATTGTATGAATTATAACCCGCCGTACTATCAGTCCTTTTTTGCGAACTATGGTTTCAAAGTTTTTTTTGAGCAAATTTGCTTAGGAATGCAGCCAAAAATACCACTGGAGCAAAAGATTTGGGACCGGCACGACATCATAGCAACCGATAAAAAATTTCACTCTGAGTACCTCAAAAAAAATAACCTAAAAAAATACGCAGAAGATTTTGCAGAAGTATATAACAAAGCTTGGGCTGGCCATGGCGGACTAAAGCAAATGGAAGTTAAACAGGTGATAACACTTTTTGAAACGATGAAACCAGTGATGGATGAAAAAATCATCTGGTTTGCTTATTACGAAAATACCGCCGTAGCTATGTTTGTAAATCTGCCAGATTTAAATCAATGGTTTAAATATTTGAATGGGGGATTTAGCTTACTAAGAAAATTACAGTTCCTTTGGTTAAAGACTTTTAAGCCTAATAAAAAGTTTACTGGTTTAGTTTTTGGCGTTGTGCCGGCTTGGCAAGGAAAGGGCGTAGATTCCTATATCATTGCAGAGAGCGCCAAAGTGATACAACTCGCATCTATGCCATACGAGCGGTATGAAATGCAGTGGATTGGAGACTTCAATCCCAAGATGCTTAATGTGGCCACTTCAGTAGGCGATGTAAGTGAAACAAGAAAGCTTTGTACGTATAGGTATTTGTTTGATAGAGAAAAGGAATTTGTGAGGCATCCTATATTATAATGGTTGGTAGAATTTAATTTTTCATTTTCAGAAGCGAAAGAACTGTTCGCAAATTATCACTTCAAAAAAATTAGAGTTTCGAAACTATTCAATGTAAGTAGGGGATGCTGTAAAATAAAAATGCCGCCCACATTAAATAATGGGCGGCTTTAGTAAGCAATTTAATTCTTAGTTTCTCAACAAAATTGTTCTTAAAGGACCTCCATTAAAAGAGATTGTCGCAATTCTATCGCAAGTGCCATCTCCATAATCTAATACCGCATAGTTAGAGCCACTCTCTATTCTTTTTCTTCCGCTCACGATGTTCGCACAGTTAGCTTTCTTAAGTAAAGCGATTACAATTCTATAGGTTCTTGAATTACCATTTGAATTTGCAACAGCGCCCTGGCCAGTAATTGTAAACTCGTCATCTATATGAATATTTGGCGTAGATACTCCTCCAGTTTGAGCGACAACATTAATGCTATTGTGGGTGGTGAAGAACCCATTAGTAAATATTAATTTACCATTTTCCACTTTTCTTTCCCAAGTAGGAACCCCGGGTGTGCTTTGATTCGTGTAGGTGATAATTCCTTCTCTCTTTACAGTATTTACAAAGTAGTTATCAAAAGTTAGTACTGCTCTAGAACCTGGTCTTCTTAGAGAATCAGTTAAGCCTAGTATAACTTTTCCACTTCTTAAAACACCTTGAGATGTACATCCAGTGCCATAATCAACGGTAATTATCTTGAAGTAGGTAGCATTGGAGCTAACGGTAACAGTACCGCAGCCTGTGAAAAAACGCCCAGCACCTCCGCTCGAAAATCCTGCTCCTTGTACATTTCTGTCGGCAGTAAGTTCAAAGACAGTAGAGTTGTCGTCTTCAACAAAATTTTCGGCCGATGCCTGTTCAGTAGTAAGTGCTACGGTAAGTGCTTCATCTGGGCTTTCAGTTTTTTCCTTTGTACATGAAGAAAAAATTAGTGTGCCTACCAGTAGGCAAATGGAAAATTGGTTGCGGAGTTGCATAATTGACAAATTTTAGTTATTGTTAAAGTTGATGAGCGGTATGCCCAGCCTTCCTAAGACTTTGTCGCATGTAGAAAGTTTAATGGATGTTAAGAAAATCTTTTTTCACAAATTTATAGGAGTTAGAAAAGGAGTAGCTATCATCCTTAGCCACTCCTTTAACCATTTACTCCCCAATAAATGGCACTATTTTATCAGTTTCATTTCTACTCTTCTATTTTTTGCTCGTCCATCTTCAGTAGCATTACTATCTATAGGTAGTGTGGAGCCATAACCCTTTGCCGTGAGTCTATTTTTTTCTACTCCCTTTGTTACTAGATAATTTACAATACTCAGCGCTCTTTGCTCGCTCAGCTTTTTATTCCCTGCAACAGAACCCACATTATCTGTATGACCTTGTATCTCTAGTTTCAAATCTGGATTATCCTTTAAAAACTGAACTAATTTTTGCAAGTCCGTAGAGGATGATTCATCAAATGAAGTTTTGCCTGTTGCAAAATAGATATTATTAAGTACGATATTTTTTGCGGTAGAGACTTCTTGTACCTGTAATTCTAATTGTAAATAAAGTGTAGTACTTCTATTCAATCCTTCTGTGCTTGCATTACCAATATTTGACAAGTAACTTGCCTTCTTCCCTACTATAGAGTAAGAACTATTTGGCTCTAACTGTACATTAAATATACCATTGCTCGGGTTGTTTATAATTTTTGTGCTATTGCCCTTGGCCGTATTAGTAACCGTAACTTCGACACTAGATTCGGGTGCATTGGTAATACTATTTACCACAACACCTTGCAGGCTAAATCTTGGATCGTTGTGCTGTAAGGCAATACTTATATCTGTATCTGTCCCTTTAAATAATTCCTTACTAATACCTTTTGTATTGGTGGATATATCGTGGAGAATTCCATAAACACTGTATTCGGCTGCTACTGCTTGTGAAAATGTTGCCAAGCCTTTATCATCCGTGAACGCTAATTGGTCTCCTGCACCGGCAGTCTTTAAATGTACCTCTACTCCTTGTAATACAAAGCCAGTAGCTTCATCTGTAACATTTACATTGATGTTTTTCGCTATAAATTTTTCTTCTACAACAGCAGGGGTTACTATAGGTATTTCCTTTACCTCTACTGGTTTTTCTTTTTTTGTTTTTAACGTTGATGCAATACCAATACTGTAATTAAAATGGTCGCTTACTTGATTGCTTAAAGCTGTTCGGTATTGAAAATCAGTATACAGAAAAGTAGAACTAAAAATATTAAACTGAATACCGAGACCTGCAGGAATATACGCACCAAATTTACCGTTGTAAACCGATGCACCTATACCGCCTGTGATATATGGCACTACCGGACTTTTATCTTCTAATAATTTTACATTACCCGTTACTTGTGTACCAAATAGGAAATCATTGCTACCATTGTATAAGCCTGATGAGAATAAATAATCGATATAAGAAAACTCGGCCGTTGCTGACAGGTCTATTTTTTTAGTCAGTCCTTTACGGTAAGTAAGGGCAAGGCCGTCTTGCATATTGTGCAACTTCGTCCAAAGGTTATTATTCAATACATTTTTTAATGATGTGGTCTTTACTTGATAAGCCGTAGGTAGATCATTGTAGAAAAAATGAAGCCCTAGGGTGCCAGATTTTTTCTGAGCATAAATATTTGTCGCAAGTATGCAGCATAATATTAATAGAAGACTAACCAAGCTTATTTTCTTATTCATAATTTCTTTTTTATAAAATTTAAATCAATGGCTAACGATGTTTTATTCATCGGTCAAATGGAGTTCTGATACCAGTATGTTAGTTTTTTGTTTCGCCTTTCTTAAACTTTATATTTTGGTCAGATAGCAGAACTTTTATCTTTCCATATTCCACATCATTTAGATAGATCACACTTATGCAATCTGCTGCGCAACAAAGAGAAAAATTCCCAAGATCATCAGTAGTTGTTGTTAATACAAGTTTTGAAATAGAATGAACAGCTTTGACAATTGTTCCTGCCTTTACATTTGAAACATTACCGACAATCGTTGGCTGGGCCAAGATTGGAGTGCCGTCTTCAAGATATTTCCCATCGTTCATCACTGTTACTATAACAATGTTAGAGACCTTACTATCGATTGATCTTGGAACTACTGATTTACCTCCCCCTTCTACAATTCCATTCCATCCCTTTCTAAAACTAAAAGTATACGGCTCACTCACGGCATCACCGCTGATAGATTCTCCTGTGATGGGCGTTCCTTGTATGTCCGAAGACTTTATAGTCCAGATAAATTTGTTTCTTCCTTCCTCCGCCATTCCAAGTTGTGGGCGCCAAATGTATTGGGTTACATCTCTTACATCTGCATTAAGAATAGGCTGGTTACTTCGTAATGCTTGCATTGCTGTTTGCCCATCTAGAATTTCAAAAACTAAAACCGTGTAAGTGGCAGGTTCTCTAGGTCTTGGCACTAGCGGTGTCCACCTAAATACGATAGCCGTTTGCGCTGATGCTTCATTCAAAATTGCTTCATTTGCAGGAGCAATTAATACTGGTAGCTGAGCGGCTACAACCGTAAAGATTTTTACTTGCTCATTACTTAATTGTGCAGAGCCGTTATCATTTACAAGCGAAACTGTAAGCTTATACATTCCTGCTTTTAGCTTTCCAGTTTTATTTAATTGATTTTGAAAACTTGCATTGAACACTAGAGCCGAAGGATCAAGTACATCTCTTGCATATAAGATAGTCGTGCTTCCCGCTGCAATTTGCCTAATGGGTGCTCTAGTAATATCCGTCTTAGCAACTGGACTACCATCAGCGGTTTCTAGTGTAGCATTTATTTTTGCAGATACGGCATTGCCCGCTGGTGAACCCACCGCTACTAGTGTAATAACCTCGTTACGTTGCGACCAAGTATTATAATTTGCTGGCGGCTGCGGCTGTACATTGAGTACAATATTTACTTGTGCTTTTGTAATTAATACCAGGCAAAGTAAAATACATAGGTTGAATATTTTTTTCATCTTTTTCGATTTTCTTATTTTGTAACTCTATTTTTATTTCCACCTATAAGTGAACCCTGTCCTTACAGTTGACTCTAGGTAATTGGCCCCTATCAATGGCACTGATCCTAACTCGTCTCCGTATTTAAAATAATTTGTGCTCATATAATTTGTCCAGCTTACTTTTTTACTGATGGTATAATCTGCCGTCATACTAGCTATAACATTATCATTCTTTGTAAATGCTGCGACCTTTCCTACAGTATATTGTAACTGTCCTCTCCATTTTAATTTTTCTTTGAGTAACGGCGCAGCAAGACCAGCACTTACAGAGGCAAGTTGCAATTTAAACCCAGGATTAATTTTATTTTGAAAATACATCAAACTAAAATCTGGTGATATTTTTCTGTTGAAATAAGTAGGAACGTAGGTTAACAAAGCGGTATGGGTAGTATTATTAGTAATGGTAGGAATATAGGCTATCGGCAATGCGACTGTCTCTTTATACTTACTAAAATTGTAACTCATACTTAGTAAATGACTCATCTTAGTATTGTTCCAGGTATAGGTAGGGTTTACTCCAAAGTCATTACTTACATTTTTTATCGTTGGCGTTCCTAAACTTACCCCATTTGTATTAAAACCAAAGTTGTTGTAGGATAGATTCAAACTAAAATGCGGATTGAATTGGGTAAACCAATTGACCATTCCTATAAACTGATTGGCACGAGGGCCAATATTAAAGTTATTGATTCTGTTTCCAATATTTGCAATCACATTCATCTTATAACTTCCAGTGCCGCTATCTTTCCAGGCATTGAATCTAGTATTCATCGTAAGGTCTAGCTTATCGGATTGTTGAAATGGATAGCCTAAACTTTGATAGCCTGCACCTAGATAACGAGTATTAAAACCAAGATCAAAATTCTTAGACTTCTTACCGATTGCAGCCGTGGCTGCATAATCTTTATTTGTTCCAGCTTTTGCTTTTATAAATGGCAGGAATGATTTTACTCCTGGAGGGGGAAGGAATGTCGTTGTATTATCTGGTGTGTAAATACTCTGCGCTAACTCCGTCTTAAAATAGTATCCTTTCTTAAAATATACATCCGATACAAAACTGGTTACAAAATTTTCGTGGGGACTGGCCAATGGTGGTGGTGGTGAAGCGCTACCAAAATAGTCTCTACCTTTTGCAAAGTTGAACGCCAATTTATATTTCCCTTCTTCTTCCTTTCCCACCTGCGCCATCCAATGGCTGCGCTGATAAGCACCGGGCGAGCCAGGAAGAGGTAGGAGAGTAAAGTTTACTCCTTGCTGAGAATTACCCACAAAAAATTTGAATAAATAATTCTTTGGTTTGAGATCAAAGCCTGCGCCAAAGATTCCAATATCTCCAGTACTTAGCTCACTGTAGTTGAGATATTGTGTGCCGAGTTGTAGCTCTGCCCATTTGTATTTTGGATTGAGCGAAAAGTTATTCAAAGGATTCGTAAGCCACTGCTTAAAGCTTTGCGAACCGAGTGCAGTAATGCCTGCGAATGGACCAAGAAAATTAGTAGGCTTTGTAGCAAAATTAATATTCACTGGCAAGCTAAAGTTTTCTCCAATCTTTATAGTGGGTGCAAACTTTACCCGAAATTGATTCCAAGGTCTGCGCTGTCCGTAAAAGAATGGTGTATTAGGATTGAGGTTCAGTCCATAGCCTTCATAACCCACGCCCATACTTCCTGTAATTTTTACTGGTGGTTTTGTTTGGGCAAATGCAACACTAGAAAAGCAGCACGCATAGATAAAAAACATTTTTAATTTCATAGTCTTCATTTAAAAATTAGAAACAGTCGTATTGGAAAAATTATAATCGCCGAACAAATCGCAAAGCCTTTTTACTTCAGCAATAGTTGTATGATTATTGTTACTCATTACCGCAATCATAATATTGCCTTTTGGTAACCGGATAAATAGACTCCTGCTACCAGCCCACCAGCCAGTGTGGTACCATACATCTAGCCCCGTAGTAGTGCGGATTGTCTTCCAGCCCAATGCGTAATTACTAGTCATTGCGGGAGCATTTCCTATGGGTGTGTATGCAAGATCTATCGTTGACTTTTTGAACATTGTGCGCAAGCCTTTATTCCATTTTTGTAAATCTCTTACAGTACTATAGATACATTTGTCACCATTGATTAAATCTAAATATCGCTGGCTGTAAGTCGTTCCATTTTTATAGTAAGACTTGGTTGCCTTGCCGGCATTATCGGCACTCAGCACATAAGTATCATTCATCTTTAATGGATCAAAGAATGCTCTTTGCATATAAGCAGCGTAGGAGACACCAGAAATTTTTTCTACAATTAAGGATAGCAGCGCAAAATTTGTATTGGAATAATCAAACATTTTGCCCGGCGTATGTATCATTATTTTAGTCGGATTACCTGAGATGTATTTAAGTAAATCATCGTTACTCATTAGTTTGTTTTTATCCCAACCTGCAGCATCCATAAATTGTAAATAATCTTCTATACCACTAGTATGTGACAATAACATTTGTATTGTAATTTCTTTAATAGGGAACGAAGGCAGATATTTATTTACGGCATCATCTAATTTTAATTTATTATCCTCCATCATTTTTAAGATGGCCATTGCGGTAAATGTTTTTGTAATAGATGCCAAGTCAAAAGCAGTATGTTGAGTTACAGAATCTTTATAGCTTTTGTACTCTTCATAAATAGTCGAATCCTCTTTGGCTATATATACACCTCCATTAAAATCTTTTGGTAGTATTTTTTTAAGCACAGAGTCAATCTGTGTTTTAGTAGGAATTTTTACAATCGGATCTGTAGGCTTGGTAGGATCTTTAGGATTACCATCATCTGTTTTTCCTTTTATCAAAACTCTAAAACTACATACACATTTTTGCGTACCACAATAAGCAATCAATTGTACGGTATGATAGCCAGGAGTTTCAAAAGTTATCGTTTCAAAAAGTGTTGCGGTTTGTTTTGTGTATGTAATTTGGTTTACTTGATTATACACATTTATTTCATTTACCGTACTAGCGCAACTTGTGCCTTGACAATTATACACCCCAGAAATTAAATAAGGCACACCCATTTGTATATCTGTAAGCGTATTGCCACAAAGAATTTGATTTCTTGGTTTTGGTATGCCAGGCTTTGTAGGAATCATATTTAGATTCGTCCAGTCGTTAGTGGCATTACATTTACAATTATCTACGCCTTGTGTATTTTGGCTAAAACATACTGGCTTTATACATTGTCTGCAAAGGCTATCTATCAGTGTAATATTGTAGCATAGTTTTTTTATGATGAGTTTGCACTGTTTATTTTTTTCTAAAGGCAAGCTTATTTTTATTGGAATATTATAAGTACCAGCAGGAAGTAAAGTAGTTCCTTTAAAAACCAGTTCCCCATTGCAACCGCTTGCAGGTGTCACCAGCGTAAGGCTTCCTATGCTACCACCGCCTATGCCGGGTAATAAACAACCTCTTTCTAGTATTGTAATTTTACAATTTTTACAAGCAGGATCATTCCAATAATATTGTAAATCTGCTAAGCTTATTCTAATTTCTTTCGCAGGCTTATTTATGGTAAGCACAATATTTTGATTCAAGGTTTGATAGGGTGCAGCAGTTTCTAAGTCGCCAGCATCTATTCTTGCAGA
>JBBRHK010000006.1:0-22303 GCA_038222815.1 Chitinophagales bacterium | reverse complement strand
CCGGAGGAGCTATTACGATATTATTGGCAACAATCGCTTTATCCGTTTCAGCAGTAAGTATTTGTGTTTCTGGTAAAATAATACCGGTTGTTTTTATCGCCTCATTAATATTATGTACAGCGCTATGTACAAAAATCGGTGCTACGCCTTCCAGTCCCTTCATCACTCTTTGAGACTTACCGAGACTATAAGCAATGAACACACTTGTCTTATTTTGTGCCTGATTATTGATCACCCAATTTTTTACTTCCTCAAAAATTTCTGCTTCCGATTTCCAATGATAAATGGGCAAACCAAACGTACTCTCTGTAACAAACTCGTGGCATTTTACTGACTCGAATGCTGTGCTTATTCCATCGTCTGTCGTTTTATAATCTCCAGAAACTACGGCCACCTTTCCTTTATACTCAATTCTAATCTGTGCAGAGCCAATAATATGGCCTGCAGGATGCAAACTTATTTTCACTCCATTTCTAAAAAATGTTTCTCCGTAAGGCAGGGTAGAAACTTCCACATCTTCGCCTAGTCTTAGTTTAAGAATTGGCTTGGTAAATGTATGGGCGAGATAATGCTTGCTGCCCCACCTTGCGTGGTCGGCGTGGCCGTGTGTTATCACCGCATAATCTACAGGAAGCCAAGGGTCGATATAAAAATCGCCAGCTTTGCAATAGATACCTCTGTTATTAAAAGTGAGTAGAGACAATAATTTATTTTTTGTGTGTAGTGAAAGTTTATACAAGAACTAAACCATTTTTTGAATAACAGTATACACAATTTAAAGTTTCCTTTTATCCAAGAAGAATTTTGGCACACGGATTTAACGGATCCGCCACGGCGGACAGGTTCTGCGCAACGCAGACTAACACGGATTTTTACCTATGGGTGTTTATCCGCGAAAATTCGTGCTGCGAAGCATCTGTCCGCCGCGGCGGACCATTTCTTCCCCTCCGTGTTCCATTTATTTACCCGTGTGCCATCTTCCTACTATCTTTGAAAAAAAGACAAAGTGAAAATCGTATCCTACAACCTCAATGGCATTAGAGCAGCAATAAAAAAAGGTTTTATAGATTGGGTAGCGCAAGAAAATATAGATGTGATTTGCTTACAAGAAATAAAAGCAACGCAAGATGTTGTAGATGTAAAACTCTTGGAAGATCTTGGCTACGAGCACCACTGGTATAGTGCACAAAAAAAAGGTTATAGCGGCGTTGCTATTTTTTCTAAACATAAAGCTACTGAGGTAGAAACCGGTACAGGGTATCAAATGAGTGATTTTGAAGGTAGAGTTATACAAGCCAACATCAATGGTGTAATTGTAATCAGCGCCTATTTCCCTTCTGGCACTTCTGGCGATCATCGTCAAGAATATAAATACCAATGGCTGGCTGAATTTGAAGAACATGTAGATAAACTTAAAGCTAAAAATAAAGACATTGTCATCTGCGGCGATTACAATATTGCACATACAGAAATAGATATTCACGATCCTAAAGGCAATAAAAAAACATCTGGATTTCTCCCAGAAGAAAGAGATTGGCTTACTAATTTTTTTGCGAAAGGATGGGTAGATAGTTTTAGACACGTCAATAAAGAACCGCACAACTATACTTGGTGGAGTCAGCGATTCCCAAGTGTGCGATTAAATAACAAGGGCTGGAGAATAGATTACATAAGTGTTTCAGAGCATCTTGCAGCAAAAATTAAACATGCTGGAATTATTCCCGATGCTAGGCATAGCGACCACTGTCCAATATTTGTAGAGCTGAAAAATTAAAAAATGATTGTATATAATGTAACTATAAAAGTGAGTGGTGCTATTGCTAATGAATGGTTAGAGTGGATGCAGCAAGAGCATATTCTTGATGTAATAGATACAGGTTGTTTCACTAGCGCAAAACTTTTACGACTTCTTGAGGTTGATGATGAAGAAGGACCTACCTATGCAGCACAATATTTCGCAGAGTCAAAAGCTGATTATAATAGATACATAGAACTCCATTCTGAAAATATGAGGCAAAAATCTTTTGGTAAATGGGGCAACAAATTCATTGCTTTTAGGTCTGTAATGCAGACTGTGCAATAAATGTGAACAATTCTTAGACTCCATTTCGTGATATTTTTAAGGTTCACAGCCAGTATTCAAAACGGTCTTTCGCAGGCGTTTATCCTGTATTAATATGCGTAAAGCACTGTAAATAGACCCTTTGCAGCCATAAAGCTCAACATTTTAAAGCCGTTGCTAAAGTAAGAAAGTCGCAAAAGCACCACTAATACACAGTTTCAGCGAATTTGATTAGAAAAATATTTCTCTTAAATATTTTGTTGGATGCAAAAACAATATATATTTGTGCTTCTTAAAAACTACTAAAATAATATTATGAACAAAGCGGAATTAATCACTAAGATTGCGGCTGACGCAGGTCTTACTAAAGTACAAGCAAATGCAACTATCGATTCATTTGTACAAGCAGTAACTAAAACTTTAAAGAGCGGTAACAAACTTACTCTTGTAGGATTCGGTACTTTCTCTGTAACTAAAAGAGCTGCAAGAAACGGTCGTAACCCACAGACTGGTGCAGTTATTAAAATCAAAGCAAAAAAAGTAGCTAAGTTTAAAGCTGGTAAAGAGCTTTCTTCTAAAATCTAATTAAAGGCTTACAATATTTTAAAAAAGCAAGATGCAGTTGTATCTTGCTTTTTTTATCTTTATAAAAATAAAACAAACTAATATGGGACGTGGTGATATAAAAACCAAAAAAGGAAAAATTTTTGCTGGCTCTTTCGGTAAGTCAAGACCAGCTAAAGTAGCCGGTAAAGATGTAGCTCCGAAAGCTGGTGCAGCTCCAAAAGCTGAGAAAGCTGAAAAGCCTGCAGCAAAAAAAGCAGCTCCGAAGAAAGCAGCTGCTAAGAAGGACGCAGAATAATTTTAAAAAAGCAGTTGACGAAAATCAACTGCTTTTTTTCTAAGGCGCCAATCTCACAATCTCCCAAGCTTCTCCTTCCTTATTATATTTGATCCTATCATGCATACGACTTGCACGTCCTTGCCAAAATTCAATTGATAACGGGCGAACCAAGTAGCCACCCCAGTGTGGTGGACGAGGCACTTCTTCATTTAAAAATTGTGCCTCATAATTCTGTTCGTTTGTATCTAATACAGAACGATCAGCTATTATTTCACTTTGTGGAGATGACCAAGCTGCTATTTGGCTAGCTCTTGGTCGGCTAGCAAAGTAGGCATCGCTAGCGGTTTCTGGCAGTTTTTCTATAACGCCTTCTATGCGCACTTGCCGTTCTAATTCTTTCCAAAAAAATAAAATAGCTACACGGTTATGCGAGGCAATTTCATTTGCTTTATTGCTATGATAATTTGTGAAGAAAGAAAATCCCTCAACAGTAATATCTTTTACCAACACAATTCTTGCAGATGGAAATCCTGCTTCATTTACCGTAGCTAAAGTCATAGCATTCACTTCACCTATTTCGCTTGCTACAGCTTCTGCCCACCATTTTTCAAATTGCTGAATAGCGTTTGGCAATACATCGCTTTCACTTAATGAGCCTTGGATATAGTCTTTTCTGATGTTGGAGATGTCTTTCAATGTCTTGAGGTTCTAGTTAGTATTTCGTTGACTAGGAAGGCAAACGAAAAATAATAAATAATATTTCTAATTGTAATTTCTTTTGGCAAATATTGGAAAACAAAACAAGGCTATACAAAGTTTAAAAAATGACAATATTTACTACCCATAAAAAAGGTTGCTGAGATAGCAACCTTTTTTAAAATTATTTTATTACATACCGAGGCCAGGCATATTGAGACCAAGCATAGGTCTTAATATCATACCTAGTATTGCAGCCATCACAAAATTAATGGCAATGATTACCAAAAATGAAACGACTAAGTATACTACTTTTTTATCTTCTGGTGTTTTCTTAATAGGACTAAGCCCAATGTACATTAGGTAAATACCATACAACCCTAGTAAGCCCCCTAAAATTGCCAACATAGGAATAATAGAAAAGATACCGCCTATTAATCCTGGCGTCAAACTAAATCCTACTAGTTGTGCTGAACGATTCAGATTCTTCTCTGATCCAAAAGATGGCGCTAGCATATCTACTACATAGGTAGCCACTATCATAGATAACATTGTACTTACAAGAACGGTGATCCCTTGGGAAAGTCCCCAGTTGATCCCTTTCATTCTAAATAAAACTGCATCTACACCTATAAACGCATAGCCTATAAAAGCACAGATAGCAGATACCACGGCAAGTGGTAATACATAAGACATAATGATAGACTTCATGTCTTGGTTTTCTGATTCCACAGCCAGCCATTCTGTTTTTGGCGTGATAATCATGTTTTTTGCACGTTCAATTAAATTCATTTTTGTTAGTTTTTAGTATGATGAAATTAAATTGAGTGTTTGTAGATAGGTAGGCGGTTGTTTTTATTTAAAGTTTCGGTTGGTAAGGATACCAACCAATAAAATCGGAGATACCAACCAATCAAATCAAATCGAATTATTTTACTAATGTACCAACTTTTTCGCCAGTAACCACACGCATCAAATTACCAGGCGTATTCATATCAAAAACTACGATAGGTAAATTATTCTCCATACATAAAGTAAAGGCGGTCATATCCATTACTTTAAGATTGTTAGCAATACATTCTTGAAAGCTGATCACGCCGTATTTAGTAGCTGTAGGGTCTTTTTCAGGGTCAGCAGTATATATTCCATCTACCCTTGTACCTTTTAAAATAACATCCGCTTTCATTTCTATGGCTCTAAGAGAACCTGCTGTATCTGTAGTGAAATAAGGATTTCCTGTACCTGCACCGAAAATAACAACCCTTCCTTTTTCTAAGTGCCTCATTGCTCTGCGTCTGATGTATGGCTCAGCTACTTGCTCCATTTTGATAGCACTTTGTAATCTAGTATATACGCCGGCTTTTTCTAGTCCACTTTGTACGGCCATACCATTTATTACTGTAGCGAGCATACCCATATAATCTCCTTGAGCTCTTTCTATACCAGTATCGGCCTCATTCATCCCTCTGTATATATTACCTCCTCCAATCACGATGGCTACCTGTACGCCCATCTCTACTATTTGCTTTATATCTGCTGCATATTGCGCAATGATCGTGTGATCGATAGGGTCAAAACTATCTTTGCTTCCCATTAAAGATTCGCCACTCAGCTTTAGTAAAATTCTCTTGTACTTTGGTAACATAAATGTTTTGTTTTGCAGCGAAGATAAATGATGGGTTTTTAAAATCCTTAGTGCATTGCTTAAAAGCACCCTATTGTGCTAAAGTAATAAAATTACTCTAGGATAATTGCAGTTATTTTAACGCTGCTTTGCGGTAAGTTTGCATCATTCATCACGCCACAGCGCTGCTTATGTTGCATTCTAGTAAAGTGTTTTTTTATTGTTCATCTATTATTCTCCTCCTTTTTATTTCATTGATGGAGGTAGGTTGTGCCAATGTAGGTGCGCCCACGGGTGGACCAAGAGACAGTCTTGCACCGGTTTTAAAAACGGCAACTCCTTCGCTACGAAGTGTAAATAGTACATCAGATAAAATAACACTTGTATTTGATGAGTATGTAGAATTATTAGATGCGCAGAATAATGTAATCGTATCCCCGCTTCAAAATAAATCACCGAATATAAATTATAACCTGAACACGGTAACCGTAAAGCTAAAAGATAGCCTCTTGCCTAATACAACCTACTCTATCAATTTTGGTAATGCTATAAAAGATATCAATGAGGGGAATGTATTTAGAGATTTTATTTATACATTTTCTACAGGGCCGATGATAGACTCTTTGAGCATTAGCGGAAAAGTAATAATGGCCAATACAGGTCTTGTAGATAGTACGCTGCAAGTATATCTATACCAAGATGCAATAGATACCGCAGTACTTTTTCAGAAACCAAAATACCTGACCAAGCTCAACAGCAAAGGAGAATTTTCCTTTACTAATTTACCAGCGGCATCTTTTAGAGTTTATGCTTTAAAGGATATTGATGGCACAAAAAGTTACAATAGTAAGAAAGAGGCATTTGCCTTCTACCCCAATAACATTTCTTTATCTACAAAGGATTCTACAAAACCATTTACCCTATTTGCCTTTGCGGAAGAAGCGAGCATTACGGCTACTCCTACCTTTGGCGGAGCGATAAAAGGAAATGAAAATGAAAAAATAAATTACATCAGAGTTGCTGTTGCGCCTAGTAAAAAGCAAAATATATACGAAGTGGCGAATGTTAGCTTTACTGATAGACTCAAGCCAGCAGGGCTTCTAGGGCTTACGATTACTGATACTAATTTTAATAAGATAAGCAATGTCTCCTTTATTCAAGATAGTCTTGGGGCTAATATTAAAATAAATGCGGCCTGGGCCAAAGGACAATCCTATTTTTTGATGGTAGATAAAAACATTGTAGAAGGCGTAAATGGTAAAAAGCTTTTTAAATCTGATACGCTATCGTTTACTGCAATGGGCGACGCTGATTATGGAAGACTAGCCGTAACGTTTAAAAACTATGACCCCATTAAAAAAGCAAGGTTTCAAATTATGAGTGCTGAAAAAGTTGTCGTAGACACACTTGTAACTAGTAATGCTTGGACTTATAACAGACTTACACCTGGTGAATATAGTTTGCGTATCCTGTATGATAATAACGGAAATGGTATTTGGGATGCAGGCAATTTTAGACAACTATTGCAGCCAGAAATTGTACAAATACTACCGAACAAACTTGTGATAAAAGGCGACTGGGACAATGAAATTACGGTAGAGCTGTAGCTAGTTCGTTTTCTTTTTCCCCATTAAAATAAAAGTACCGGCAGCCATTGATAAAGCGCCGGCGTACATAGGCCAAGCTAGTGTGGGTAAGGCCTTTGCCTCTTTCTTTTGTACAAGCTGCTCTCTGTTTATCCATTGATATACTAGTGCTCCCAATCCTATTGCTACAAGAGCGATTCCCAATAATTTCATTCTCATTAATTTTAAAGGGGCAAATTACAGAAAATAATACCTTTTATAAATACTATCTAGTTCAATAGGCTTTAAGGTATTCGCCGCGGCGAACCGTTATAATTTATTCATTCGCCGCGGCGAACAATGTAGCGCTAGCGGTCCGCCGCGGCGGTGGACTGTAGAATAAATATAAACGGTGTAAAAAAGGGAACTACTTTGGAAAGCAATTCCCTTTAAAAATTAAAAAATCAACTGTACTTATTTTCGTACAAATAAAGTCTCTGTACTTTTTCTTACTTTTTTATAATTAGCTGTATCATCATCTGCCGAGCGATAACCTACAGGCATAATCACTACTGATTTTAGGTTATGCTTATCTAGTTCTAAGATTTCGTCAAATTGTGCTGCGTCAAATCCTTCCATAGGGCAAGCATCTACTTTTTCTTGTGCTGCTGCTGCAAGGGCTGTACCTAATGCAATGTACGCTTGCTTTGTAGCCCATCCTTGCTGCTGTTCTGCACTTAATGGAAGAATAGTTCCTACCATCATTTGCTTAAAGCCTGCTAGAGATTCTACTTCCATTCCTCTAGTAGTAGCAGTAAGATTTATATACTCATCTATCGTAGCTTCTGAAATAGAAGTAGGCACACAGAATACTAATACTTCGCTTGCTGTGGCAACTTGTTCTTGACCATAAGCTGCTGCTTTCAATCTCAATTTCAATTCATTGTCTTTTACCACAACTACGGTAAATGGTTGTAAGCCATAAGAAGTCGCTGAAAGCCTAATGGCTTCTAAAATATTGTCAAGCTTCTCTGTTGGTACTTGCTCTTCATTCATTTTCTTGGTGGCATAGCGCCATTGCAAATCTTGTATCATAAAAAAAATTTATTTAGTGTTTAAACATCTAAATTACAAATAGGTTTTCATTTGCCAAAACTTATTATGGTTTTTTTTCATTTTACCTCAAAAATTAACAGTAAACAACGGATTGAATGGCAACCAAACTGCTCCCTTTATGCTGATTACCATCGTCAGCTTTGGAAGCGAACTACTCTTTTGTGGACCATAGCCACATCACTTAAATAAGGTGTTTTAAATAAAAGCTATACGTTGATGGCTAAAACAAAACTGCCCTCTTAAAGATTAAGAGGGCAGAAATGATTTGTTTTAACCGTTTATTTTACCTGGTAAATAGGAACAATGCTTCTGGTAATCTGGTAGTAGACGCCGTAATTGAAGGAGCCACGTTACCATTATCAGATAATTTGAAAGCATTTATTCTTTTGTTTGCTTTTTCTGCAACATATATTAAGTTCTTGTTAGCTCTTGTATCAATTGCTACGTCTACAGGATTTCCAAGACCAGTGTTAGTGCCATATATAACTCTATCAGCAGTGAATGTACCGCCAGAACCTAGCTTAGCAGCTGCTCCTTCGAAAATATAAATACCGCCATCAGCATTAAATGCTGGCTTGGTAGGGTCTATAACTGCTGGTGCAGCTGCTTCTCCTATTTCTGTTACCACAAGTACATTTGCACTAGATGAATAAGTAAGGCCGTGCAATCTTGATTTTCCAGCATTCGCCGTAGTTGCATTGATCCTTAATACTGAGTTAGATGTTACTAGGCCTGCAGGAATAGTAGAAGGACTATTATAAACTTCTAATCTCAACGCACCAAGATCCATCAACACAATTAATCTATCTGCAGCAGCATCGTAATGTACAGCCCAAGGTTGTCCACTTACTTTTAAAACCTTTCCTGTAACATTACCAGAAAGACTATTAAAGTTATTATATACTCTGATAGTGCTATCTATGTTATTAGCTATATACAAGGTATTGTGTGATTGGTCATAAGCAATCTCTCTACCACTACTAAGAGAAGCATCTGTAAAAGAACGAGTAGCAGTAGCTGTACCTGCTAATGAACTATTATTAGCAAATACTGATAATGTTTTGTTTTGACGACTTAATTGATAAACTTCAGAACCATCATTATTAGTAGCGATACCATTACCATCCTTAGCACCGGTACTTACAGATTGCGCAGTAATTGTAACCGCATCTGCTGGGTCATATATTTCTAGGTTAGCAACAGTAGGATCTACATCTGCTGTAGAAACATATAAGCGACTCACGGGAGTAACAGGTGTTGGCTCATCATCCTTGCAAGAAGTAAGTAAGCTGGCAAAAGCAAAACAGCCTAAGGCGATTTTTGCAGAGTGAATTAGTACGTTTTTCATAAAATAGATTGAAAGGTTTTTCTAAACGGTTATTCTGCACATAAACGGTGTTCTTTTAACTTTGGATTTTATAAGTTTCACATAATCTTAAACATCTGATTTCTAAAATCTTTTTAAGATGCTTTTATTGACCTTACTTTGCCAAGTATTTAAATATTTTCCCATTGATTTTTTAAAATGAAACAGTTCCGATATCTCTGTATTATTGTATTAGCACTCGCATTTCTAGTTGGATGCAGCTCCAATAACGATGCTGCGCAAATTGTACAGGATGCAATTAAGGCCCACGGTGGCAATAATTACAACCAGTTACAAGTCCAATTCATTTTTAGGAATAAAAATGTGATGCTTTATCAGCATAAAGACAGTTTCAATTATGCTACTATATATAAAGACAGCACAGGTCAAAGTATTAAAGATGAATTGAGCAACCAAGGATTTCATAGAGAGATAGATGGGCAAATAACAGCTTTGCCAGATAGTATGGCAATGGCTTACAAAGAAGTGGTAAACTCAATAGCCTATTTTATGCTGCTACCCTATAAGCTCTCCGAGCCTGCGGTACAGCTGGAATATCTGGGACAAATAAAGATCGAAGAAAATATATACAATAAAATAAAAGTGAGTTTTAAGCAGGAGTCTGGCGGTACAGATTATAAAGATGTATTCTGTTATTGGTTTAATGCAAAAACAAAAATGCTCGACTATCTTGCCTACTCTAATGGCGGACCGAGATTTAGAAAAGCCACCAAAAGAACAACTGTAAAGGGAGTCGTTTTCCAAGACTATGAAAATTATGAATTACTCGATACGAGTTTAAACAGTATTAATTACGATAGCGCATTTATAAAGCAACAGGTAAAACTATTGAGTAAAATAGAGCAAACTGATTACAAATAGTCGCTTCTTTAAAATTGCCTACAGTATAAAAATTCTTTCCTGAATCTAATGGTTGTTTATATTACAACTATTCTCCAATAAATATTTTACTATGAGGCATATATTCTTGTTTTTAGTTTCCTTCCTAGTAGCACAATCTGTCTTTTCACAAGCCTTTATTCGGCTTGGCCAGCCGAGTAGCAGTAATAATAATGTAAGCAGCGCAAAACAATTTATTACAGGCGCTACTTGTAAAACTTGTGTGGTAACTATCAACGGAGAAAATATAAAAGTATACAGCAGTGGTGCTTTTGGTAAAGAACTTTCCTTGAATCAAGGTGATAGTAGTTTTGAAATTGTAAGTGCCGGAGGAGGGAAAACGGAAAAGAAAATCATTTCATATACTTACACGCAGCCAGAAAAAGAAAAAGCAACTACGGCCGTAGAAATTACAAGTATTAAAACATCTCCTGCGGGAAACCTTGTCTTATCTCTTGGAGACAAAGTCGATTTTGTCGTAAAAGCATTACCAGATAGTAAAGTAGAAATTGAAGGATTGAAAACAATGCTGTATGAAATCCCAACTTCCGAAACCGCTGGCATCGCAGGGATTTACAAAGGCAGCTACACGATATTACCTAATGATGAAATTAACTCTGAAAAATATATTGTGAGCCTCATCACAAAGTCTGGACAAAAGGCGAATAAGGCAATGGCGTCGAGTATTTCCACACTTTCACCCTTAGCTTCTAATGTGGTGAAAACCGTGGGAGAGCTAGCGTTCCTAGAGTTTGGGCTTGGTGAAGACAGACTCGGTGGCAGCAAAATAGGTTATCTCGTAAAAGATATTCCATTAAAAGTTGTAGGTAAAGTAGGTAGCGATTATAAAGTACAACTGTCGAAAAGTCGCACGGCATACATACCGCAAGAGTCCGTACAACTGCTACCAAAAGGTACGCCTGTAGCTGAATCTCTCACTTCAAACTGGCGGGTATATGGCGATGAAAAGTATGATTATGTAACCATTAGCCTCAGCGAGAAGTTACCCTACCAAAGTTTTCAAATGGTGAACCCATCTAAGATTATTGTAGATGTTTTTGGTGCGGTGAATAATAGCAATTGGATTGTTCAGCTACAATCTGCCAAGGAAGTAAAATCAGTAGATTACCAACAGACAGAAGACGGCGTGTATAGAGTTACTATCGACCTAATACACGCACAACATTGGGGGCATAAAATATATTACAATGGTAGCAATCTTATCATTCGTATAAAGCAGCAGCCAAAAGATTTATCGCTCAGCAAATTAACCATTGCCATCGATGCAGGTCACGGAGGAAGCAACACAGGCGCTTATGGAGTTACTGGTTCTTCAGAAAAAGCTTTAGCGCTTGATATGGCTTTAAAAGTGCAAAAATTACTCCTAGCCAAAGGAGCAAAAGTTTTAATGACTCGTACTACAGAGACGACCGTCGCCAACAATGACCGTATTTTAAAATTTAGAGAAACCGAACCCGACCTATTAATTAGTTTACATCTTAATAGTGCCGGAGACCCTTTTAAGGCCGGCGGCACAAGCACCTTCTACAGGTACGTGGGATTTAGAAATCTGAGCAATTCTATTGTGAAGCGAATGTTAGAATTAGGACTGAAGGAATATGGGAATATCGGTTCTTTTAATTTTATGCTCAATAGTCCTATTGAATACCCGAATGCCCTAGTAGAAATGCTGTTTCTCAGTAACCTAGAAGAAGAAGCACAAATGATTGAGGAAGATTTTAGAATAAAGATGGCGGAGAAGATTGTACTGGGAATTGAGGATTTTTTGAGAGAAGCGAAATAGTGATGAGTTATTAGTGATCAGTGAAGTGTTAAAAAAGTAATTTCGAATTAAAAATTTCGAATTACGGCGATGAAGGGCTTTCGTTGGGTTGCAGTACTTATTTGAATTCATGCAAAAGAGTTTGAAATAAATATATTTAGAAACCTTTACCAGTATTTGCAGAGGCGCCTTGAAAGATAGGCTTTTGCGATAGCAAAAGGAGGCGCAATGACCGAAGAGCATATTGCGACGTCCTATATTTCACAGCGACGGCGCAAATACGATGCCCAGCGGCAAAGAGCGATTACGAGAGTAAGCAAAAAATACTTTTGTGGTGGAAGTAATAAATCATAAACTAAAAATTTCGAATGATGACTATTTAAGTCGTCCAAGAATTTTATCGCTATGGGTAATTTTCATCATTTGAAAATTTTAAATGAAAGCATTAGCTGACTTATTGAAGTAAAAGGTAATTCCATTTGGCATCTTTCCCAATATGGTAAATTAAAAAGCAGTTTAACGGCTTATACCGCACAAAACCCGCTTATTATTGTTTAATTTTGTAACTACAATTCTAATAAAATAATATGTCAACAGATACTGTTCTACCTACCCTTACCGCCAAAGATTTTTCTACCGACCAAGAAGTACGCTGGTGCCCTGGTTGTGGCGACTATTCTATTCTTGCACAAGTGCAAAAGATAATGCCTACGCTCGGTATTCCTAGAGAGAATATCGTAATCATTAGTGGTATAGGATGTAGCAGTCGCTTTCCTTATTATATGAATACTTATGGTATGCATAGCATTCACGGTAGGGCAACTGCTGTGGCTAGTGGGTTGAAGGCATCAAGACCAGACCTTAGTGTATGGATTGTAACGGGCGATGGCGATGGATTAAGTATTGGTGGCAACCACACCATACATTTACTAAGAAGGAATTTTAATGTAAACGTGTTGCTATTCAACAACCAAATATATGGGCTTACTAAAGGACAATATTCTCCTACAAGCGAAGAGAAAAAAGTAACGAAAAGTACACCGTTGGGCAGTATAGACCATCCTTTTAATCCACTTGCCTTAGCAATGGGTGCAGATGGAAGCTTCATAGCAAGAACGATGGATAGAGACCCTAAACACTTGCAAGCTATGCTATTGCGCAGTCAAGAACACGTGGGCACTTCCTTCTTAGAGATATACCAAAACTGTAATATTTTTAATGATGGCGCATTTGCCATTTTTACAGAAAAAGGTACGAAGCCAGAAGAAGTTATCTTCTTAGAGCAAGGTCAGCCACTAGTTTTTGGGACAAATAATGACAAAGGCATAAAGCTTGATGGATTTAAGCCAGTCGTTGTAAATCTTGAAGAAGGCGCGAGCCGTGATGACCTTTGGATTCACGATGAAAAAGATTTCTACAAAGCACAAATCTTGGTTAGAATGTTTGACAATCCTGCCAATGAAGGGCATCTTCCACGACCATTTGGTGTTTTCTACCAGCACGATCGTGCTTGCTACGAAGATGTAATGGCTATGCAGTTGGAAGATGTGATAGCACAAAAAGGAACGGGAGATTTAGATGCTTTGTTGAGAGGAAGGGAGACTTGGACTATTAATGAGTGAGTTTAGGGTTTTATAAAGTTTAGAGAGTTTAGTTCGCCGCGGCGAATAGAAAGTTTAGGGTTTAGGGTTTAGTTGTACACTTTGACTGCTAATACACTTTGGATGCTAATGCCTTTTATTATCAGCGTTTTCTTAATTTTTAATTGCTAATTAAGCAGCATAATACAATTTCTTCTCGAAAAGAATCCGTCCGCCGCGGCGGATCCGTGTGCCATTACTCCTATAATAAAAATCTAAGCCATAATGAAAAAACACATCGTAGTGCTCACAGGCGCTGGTATAAGTGCAGAGAGTGGCATCAAAACTTTTAGAGATGCAGATGGCTTATGGAATAATCATCGAATAGAAGACGTAGCCACATTCGAAGCCTTTGAAAAAAACCAGATACTAGTACAAGAATTTTATAACCTAAGAAGAAAGGAGTTATTAACTGTACAACCCAACGCCGCCCATTTTGCATTGGCAAAATTAGAAGAGCAATTTAAAGTTTCTATCATTACTCAAAATATAGATGACCTGCACGAAAGGGCTGGCTCCACTTCTGTGCTACACCTGCACGGTGAGCTTAAGAAAATGCACACCGTCAATGATAAAAACACTTTGTACGATGTAGCTGAAGATATTATTCCATTTACCAAAGGACCAGATGGCAGCGATTACAGGCCGCACGTAGTATGGTTTGGTGAGGAAGTTCCTTTGCTAGAAAAGGCAGCTATGATTATGAGCGAGGCCGATATTTTTATTTTAATAGGTTCTTCGTTACAAGTGTATCCAGCTGCGGGGCTCATACAAATGGTAGGAGATGAAATACCAAAGTATATTATTGATAAAACGATTCCTCCGTTAAGCGGCTATCAAAATATTATTCCTTTGGAGATGAGTGCTACAGAGGGAATGAGAGAACTGTTAGACGGCAGATTGTAGATGTTAGATAAGTAAAGAACCTTTTTAAATAAAAGTTTGAATAAGTGCTTGGTGCATTGCGGTTTTGTTTTTTAGATTTTTTTTTGACTGATTAAATTAATTAACTATGAGTTCCTCCGCATTATTAACAGTCGCTTTTATTGTGTCCGCTGGTCGTAAAGGAGATAGCTTGTTGCAAGCCATTAAAAATAAGGATAGAGACCAAGTAAAGGTGGAGGCTTTTTTCTTAGGTATTATTAGCGCAGTTTTCATTACTCTTTTGCTCGTACTGCGATAACTAGCAAATCAGAATATCAGTTGAAGCTCCAGTGTTCAAAGTCAAAGCAGCATCACCTTTTGATAGAAGCTTCTATGGAATTATGCCGAATAAAAGCAGATTCCGCCCAATCACACAAACTTTATCAGTTCTATAGCAGTCTTTAAAACAAGGTCCGGAGTCTACCGCCTTAAATGTTCGTAACTTTACACAATTGAAAAAGCTATTCGTCATATTGCTAATGCTCATTTACGGAGTTACTTCTGTAGGTGCTACGGTGCATTTGCATTATTGTATGAATCAGTTTGTAGGTTGGGAACTTTCCCATAACAAGGAAGATGATAAGTGTGGGAAGTGTGGTATGAAGGATAAAAAAGCTGGCTGCTGCAAAGATGAACATAAGCAGATTAAGCTTTCTTCAGACCAAAAGGATCAACAGATAAAAGATCTTGTGCTGCCAACCAATTTAGCTCCTGCAACAATTCCTACTTCTTTTATTCAATTGCCGGCTCATTTTGAGCCGAATACAATTGTACCATTTACTCCCCAAATTTCGCCACCTCGGCAAAATATAGCACTTTTTATTTCCTATTGTAGTTTCTTGATTTGATTTAAAATCAAGTAAAAAAATTAGCTGCTTATTGTGGCTACACCTCTCTGCGCAATAGCGCCAACTCAATTTTATTATTCAATCAAGATAGATTCTTTACGCCTCTAGTGCATAAAGTATCTGTTACCAACAACATTTATTATGAAAAAAATTATTATTACAGCATTAGTCGCTGGCTTGTTTTCCATTACAAGTAGCTATGCACAAATTAAAAACGCAACTACAGTAGACGTAAAAATTTCTGGCAACTGCGGTATGTGTGAGAGTACCATTGAAAAAGCTGCAACCGATAAAAAATTATCAATTGCAGACTGGAACAAAGACAGCAAAATGGCTACCATTACTTACAATAGCAAAAAAACAGACCTTAATACAATTCTAAAAAAGATTGCATTAGCCGGTTATGATAGCGAGCAATTTCTTGCACCAGATGCCGCCTATAACAACCTTCCTGGCTGTTGCAAATATGATAGGACATTTAAAACAGCAGCTACAATGCCTGCTATGAAAGATAATGCAGCAACCGAAATGAAAATGAATTCAACAGAAGATGGAATGGCAGGAATGGCTCAAGAAAAAAACCAACTGGGTATGGTATTTGATAATTACTTTATGGTAAAGGATGCGCTAGTAAAAAGTGATGCTACCCTTACTGCAACAAATGCTGGTAAATTATTGGATGCTATTAACGAAGTAAAAATGGAAAAGCTTTCAATGACCGTACATACTGAATGGATGAAGCAACTAGAAGGAATTAAAGCTGCTACCAACAAAATTAAATCCGAATCTGCAATAGCTGGTCAAAGGAAATCTTTCATTGATCTAACAAGCAATGTATATGCGCTCATAAAAATTGCACAGCCAGAAGGAGTAGTGTATTATCAACATTGCCCAATGGCAAACTCTGGTAAGGGCGCAGATTGGTTAAGCAAGGATAGCAATATCAAAAATCCATATTATGGCTCTATGATGTTGACTTGCGGTAGTACGGTGGAGACCATCAAGTAAAAAATAATTCTGAAACACTAAAAACGAAAAAATTATGGAGCACACTATGGCACAACACAAAGGAAAGTACACAAAGTTTGCATTAATGTTAGCGGCATCTTTCCTAGCTATGTACATCACGATGTACCTAAACACTTACTCCACAGATCATATCTATTTTAGCCTTACAAGATTCTATATGTCTTGCCTTGGTATAGCTGTGATGGCAATAATTATGTTGCTGTTTATGCTCAAAATGTATAATAATAAAAAGAAAAACTTGGGTATCGTAGTGAGTTCCGTAGTGCTTTTCGCAAGTGCTTTATTCTTGGTAAGAAGTCAGAAGCCAATAGGGGATGTATTGTGGCTGAAGGCAATGATTCCACACCATTCCATTGCGATTCTTACCAGTAGCCGAGCTGATATAAAAGATGCAGAAGTAAAAGACTTAGCGAATAGAATCATTGAAGCGCAAAAGAAGGAGATAGAAGAGATGAAGGCTATGATTATAAGGCTAGAAAAATAAAAAAGATGACACACACTTACCACATTACGGGGATGACCTGCGCTGGCTGCGAAAGCAAAGTAACTGCTGACCTTACGGAACTTGTTTCTGTAACAGAGGTGAAGGTTTCGAAAGAAAAGGAAGAAGCGGTCATTACAATGTCTGAATATATTTCGCTAGAAGCGTTGCAAGCTGCCCTTGGCGGTAACAATAGCAAGTATAAAATTTCTTTACCTGATACTACTCCAAAAGTAGCCTCAGAAAAGGCTTGTTGTTCATCTGAGAAAAAAGGAGCGGAGAAGAAGGAGCAGGCAAAAACGAATGAGCGTTCATCAACTACTGGTAAATATTACTGCCCAATGCATTGCGAAGGCGATAAGCAGTATGATAAACCTGGCGATTGCCCCGTATGCGGAATGGATTTAGTAAAACAAGCCGCAGCAATTCAGAATGTGCAATACACTTGCCCAATGCATCCGGAAGTAATTCAGGACAAGCCGGGCAGCTGTCCCATTTGTGGAATGGATCTCATACCTATGGAACCGACTGACTCGGAAGAAGACAAAACCTACAAAAAGTTGTGGCACAAAATGAAGATTGCACTAATCTTTAGTATTCCTGTTTTTATTATTACGATGTCAGATATGATTCCTAATAATCCACTGTATAAAATAATGGATTTGGAATATTGGAATTGGATGCAATTTGCGTTAACTATTCCAGTAGTTTTTTATGCCTGCTGGATGTTTTTTGAAAGAGCCTGGAAATCAATATTGACTTGGAACTTAAATATGTTTACGTTGATAGGAATTGGAACAGGCGTCGCATTTTTATTTAGCATTGTGGGTTTGCTATTTCCCTCCATCTTTCCAGATCAGTTCAAAAATCAGTCGGGAACGGTGCACCTCTACTTTGAGGCTACAGCAGTGGTGCTTACTTTAGTTTTACTCGGTCAGCTCCTCGAAGCTAAGGCACATAGCAGAACAAGTGGCGCTATAAAAGAATTAATGAAATTAGCACCCACAGAAGCCACAATAGTTATAGATGGAGAAGAAAAAGTAATCTCCATACATAGCATTAATATTGGAGACATCATTCGTGTAAAGCCAGGCGAAAAAGTTCCCGTCGATGGAATAATTACAGAAGGTGAAAGCACTATTGATGAGTCAATGATTACTGGCGAACCAATCCCAGTAGATAAAAAAACAGCCGACAATGTAAGTTCGGGTACCATCAATGGAACGAAGTCGTTTTTAATGAGAGCTGAGAAAGTAGGCTCCGAAACCTTACTTTCCCAAATTGTACAAATGGTAAGTGATGCCAGCCGTTCTCGTGCGCCTATACAAAACTTAGTAGATAAAATCTCTAAATATTTTGTACCTATTGTGGTCGTAATATCAATTATAACTTTTTTTATATGGTGGCTACTCGGGCCAGAACCTAAGCTGGTATACGCATTTGTAAATGCAATTGCGGTATTGATAATAGCTTGTCCTTGTGCATTAGGCTTGGCAACACCAATGTCTGTAATGGTAGGAGTAGGCAAAGGTGCAAAGTCGGGGGTACTGATAAAAAATGCAGAAGCTTTAGAGAAGATGGATAAAATAGATGTGCTGATTACGGATAAAACCGGAACGCTTACTGAAGGAAAACCATCCGTTGAAAAAATCGTCGTAAAGGAATTAGATGAAAATGATGTCCTCGGAAAAATAGCTTCTCTAAATCAAAACAGCGAGCACCCGTTGGCGGCCGCAGTGGTAAACTTTGCGAAAGCAAAAAAGATAAGCTTCAAAAAAGTAGAAAAATTTGAGTCTGTTACAGGTATGGGTGTTATTGGTTTTATCGGAGAAGATAAAATAAGTGTAGGAAATAAGAAGCTCCTGGAACAAGAAGCCGTGGATGAGTTTTCTACTATTGAAGAAGAAGTTATATCAGAACAAAAACTCGGCAAAACAGTTTCTTATATAGCCATCAATAAGAAAGTTGTCGGATATATTACCATCACAGATGCAATAAAAAAATCCAGTGCTGATGCAATCAATGAATTAAAGAGACAAGGAGTAGAAGTAGTAATGCTCACCGGCGACAATGAAAATACAGCCAAAGCAGTTGCTATAGAATTGCAGCTCTCTAATTTCAAAGCTAGTTGTTTGCCTCAGGATAAACTAGAATACATCAAGGATTTACAAGCCAAAGGAAAGGTAGTGGCGATGGCTGGCGATGGCATTAATGATGCGCCTGCACTGGCACAATCAGACATAGGAATTGCAATGGGTACAGGAACTGACGTGGCTATTGAGAGTGCCAAAATCACTTTAGTAAAAGGCGACCTACAAGGAATTGTAAAAGCAAAAAATTTAAGCCACGCAGTGATGATAAACATAAAGCAAAATTTATTCTTTGCATTTATTTACAATTCGCTGGGGGTTCCTATTGCTGCTGGTGTTTTATATCCGGTTTTTGGTTTACTACTTTCTCCGATGATTGCAGCGCTGGCAATGAGTTTTAGTTCTGTTTCTGTTATAGCCAATGCTTTAAGACTTAGAACAATAAAAATATAAGTATGAAATTTTTAAAATGGTTGTTCAGAAAAGTGTTCGTAAAAAAATGTTGCCGATAATCAAGAATATTAATCAAAAAAATAAAATGAAAAAAATGAAAAAAATAATATTATCCTTGTTTGTGATAGCGGCTGCTTTAGCGTCTTGCAAATCAGAAAAAAAGGAGACCTCCATCACTTCTGTAGAGCCAATTATTGCCACAAAACCAAGCTCGGATGTTGCAGATACGTTGCCATCAGAAACAAGTATTCCTGTACCGGCATCGACACAAGCAACCGAGGAAAATCAAATTTCTCCTAACAGCGGCACAGTTGAAAAATTTTCTATTCAGCAAATTGTAACTAATTACTTGGCTCTAAAAGATGCACTTACGAAAGACAACGCAAAGGGCGCAGCAAATGCTGGTAGAGCTTTGTATGCTAATTTTAAGTCTTCAAATGGAAATTTAATAGAGGGGAAAAATAAAAAAGTCTTCTTAGATATTTCGGATGATGCGAAGGAACACGCAGAGCATATTGCAGACAATGGAAGTAATATAGAACACCAAAGAGAGCATTTTGCTTTACTCAGTAAAGATATGAATGACCTAGTAACGACTTTTGGAAGTACAACAAAATTGTATCAAGACTATTGTCCAATGTATAATGATGGTAAAGGTGCTTACTGGATAAGCAAAAATAAAGAAATTAAAAACCCATACTACGGAACTGGTATGTTGACTTGCGGCTCAGTAAAAAAAACTTATTAAGATGAAGCGCTGGTTGAAAAAAATTGGAATGATCCTAGTGGCGTTGTTGCTAGCCATACAGTTTTACCAACCTGCAAGGAATACTGACAAAGGAATTGCATCATCAATAAAACTGGATAGCAGTTACAACATTCCAGTGTCTGTAAAAAATATTTTGCAGAAGTCTTGTTACGATTGCCATAGCAATAATACAAGGTATCCTTGGTATGCAAATTTGCAACCTATAAGATATTTTTTGGATGGTCACATTAACGAAGCGAAGAAGGAATTAAATTTTGACGAATGGGGTACTTATTCAAATAGAAAGCAGGCTAGTAAGCTTGATATAATTATAAAGCAAGTAGAAAATAAACAGATGCCAATTGCATCCTACACCCTAATTCACAGAGATGCATCACTATCGGAAGCTGAAAGAAAAGATTTAATTAGTTGGATTAACGATTTAAAGATAAAAGATGAATAAAATAATTACAGTGCTATTGTTGGTATTTTTTACTAACTCATTGACGGCACAAAAAGTAGTACGATACGATCTTGTCATTAAAGACACTATTGTAAATTTTACAGGAAAAAGCAAGCGGGCCATTGCTGTAAATGGACAGATTCCTATGCCTACGCTTACATTTACCGAAGGTGACACAGCGGAGATTCACGTGTTCAATGCGCTGAAAGAAGGAACGTCTTTGCATTGGCACGGATTAATGTTGCCAAATAAAGAAGATGGTGTTCCTTTTCTTACGCAACTTCCTATCCCTCCCGGTACAGAGCATATTTACAGATTTGCTATTATCCAAAACGGTACCCACTGGTATCATAGCCATAGCGGCTTGCAAGAACAAATAGGAATGTATGGCAATTTTGTAATGCTGAAAAAGTCTACTGATCCTAGTTTTAGAAAAGGCATTGACGACTTGCCAACCGTGCCTGTGGTTCTTAGTGAATGGACAGATTACAATCCAAAGAATGTGCATCGTATGTTGCACAATGCTTCTGACTGGTTTGCAATTAGAAAGAACGCTACTCAAAGTTATGCAGAGGCAATAGCCGCTGGCCAGCTCAAAACAAAACTTAATAATGAATGGAAGCGAATGCTTGCTATGGATGTAAGTGATGTATACTACGACAAAATATTTATGAATGGCAATCAAAGTACAGATGTAAAAAGCATTGATGGCAAAGCATTAAAGGCAGGAGACAAAGTGAGGCTTCGTATTTCTAATGGAGGCGCTTCATCTTACTTCTGGTTAAAGTATGCAGGAGGAAAAATCTCTGTTGTAGCAAATGATGGTAATGATGTAGAGCCTGTAGAAGTAGATAGGCTATTGATTGCCGTATCAGAAACTTATGATGTGGTAGTTACTATTCCTGCAGATAATACTGCCTTTGAGTTTTTAGCCACAACAGAAGATAGGACGAATTCTGCATCATACTATATAGGCGATGGTGTAAGACAACTAGCCAGTCCTATGCCAAGGCTGAAATATTTTGAAGGAATGAAGATGATGAATGGTATGATGAAAATGGATGGCAACTTGGATGATATGGGTATGAGGATGAGCCTTAATCAAATGGATATGAATGTGGTGATGTATCCTGAAATAACGGGAGAATTAACCCCTAAGAAGGGACACAATCATCAGGAAGGAATGAAGATGGGTGACGAGGGAATGAAAATGAATGAAAGCAAGACTGAAATGAGTGGAAGCGATACGACTATGTCTAAAATGAAAATGGATGATAAAAAAATGGGCGGAATGGATATGAAGATGGGCGATCATAATATGGATATGGAAGGAATGTATAACTCTAATGCCATCTCCGATATTGTAACGCTGAACTATGCGATGCTAAAATCTCCCACCAAAACAACCCTGCCAAAAGATGCGCCAGTGAAGGAATTGAAATTTGTACTTACTGGCAATATGAATAGGTATGTATGGAGCTTAGACAATAAAGTAATATCTGAAACGGATAAAATTTTAATTAAGAAAGGGGAGAACGTGCGAATGGTTATCTACAATAATTCGATGATGCGCCATCCCATGCACTTACACGGCCACGATTTCAGATTGTTGAATGGAAAAGGGGATTATGCACCTTTGATGAATGTTGTAGATATTATGCCGATGGAAAC